>JAISNV010000028.1 GCA_031276035.1 Bacteroidales bacterium
AATTCAAATCAACAATCGGATGTATTATTGGCATTCGACAAGGAAAAGAAAACAATTGGAGTAGTCAAAGGTATTGACGAAAAAGGCGAATTGCAAACCGTCCCGCCGAAACAGGAACACAATAACGATTTCCTGAAAGTGGACAAAAATGCGAACTTGTTTGAGAATTTTTTCAAGAACTTTGCAAGTCAGTTGAAAGACCCGACACGTTTCAATTTCTTTAAAGTGGAAATTGGGCAGGCGGAACAGACAGCGAAAACGATGCAGAAGAATGTGAAAAATCCTACTCCGGCAGGCGATGAAATTTTGGGTAAGTTGTATGTGGAAGTGAAAGAACCGGAAAAACAATCCCAACAGCAAAGCGAATCACCGAAGTATTTCATTGACCCGAACAAAATTAATTGGGATGAACTTAAAAATCTGGGTATTACCAAAGGAGACCTTGAAAAATCAAAGGCATTAGAACCCATGTTGCGTGGTTACAAATCGCCATCAACATTTGCAATTGAAGCTAATCTGGGAACAGTTGTTATGAAAACCGATGCACGGCTTTCGTTTCGTCCCGACAAAGATGGAAATGTGGTATTGGCTATTCACGGAATCCGCAAACAGCCGGAATTGAACCGTCCGTACTTCGGTCATCAGTTTAGCGATGAGGATAAAAAGAACTTGAAAGAAAGTGGCAATATGGGACGTGTGGTAGATGTAAAGAATTATATTACAGGCGAAAACATTCCGTCTTTTATCAGTGTGGACACACAAACCAATGAATTGGTTTCCATGAAAGCATCATCGCTTAAACTTCCTGATGAAATCAAAGGTGTGAAGTTGGAGGATACCCAAAAAGCGGATTTACGAGAGGGGAAAGCGGTCTATTTGGAAAATATGATTTCAGCAAAAGACCAGCCTTTCTCTGCAATGGTTCAAGTAAATGCGGAAAAACGAAGCCTTGAATTTATCTTTCCCAAAGAGGAAAAACAAGTTCAACGGCAATCACAAGAACAAACTGTCCGTATTCCGAAAACACTTGCAGGAGTGGAATTATCCGAAAAACAACAAGCCGACTTGAAAGCCGACAAAACCATTTATGTAAAAGGCATGAAAGACGGAAAAGGGGAAGAATATAATGCGTATGTGAAAGTAAATCAAGAGAAAGGAAAGTTGGATTTTTATCAGTTCAATCCCGATAAGGCAAAAGAGAAAGCCAAAGAAATTACTCCGGCAGAAGGTCATAAAACCCAAGTGGCAGTTAATTCAGATGGTAAAACCAACGAAGCCACCAAACAAAGTAATGAGCCTTTGAAACCGGAACAGGTAAAACCCACCGAAAATCAACAGAAAAAGCAGGAAGAGAAACAGGAGCAGAAACAAGATGCTCCTAAGAAATCGAAAGGGCGAAAGATGTAGCATTCATTTCTTTGTGAAATTTGAAATAGCACCTAATAGAAATATTGGGTGCTATTTTTGTTTATACATTGTTATATTGCATAGAATAAATCCTTCAGAAAAAGGACAAGAGAGAATTTAATGTTATACTTTTGTAATAAAAATTTTATGATGGAAATGAGTAGTGATAGGTTATATGTTATAGGGAATGGATTTGATTTACATCATGGATTAAGAACTCAATATTCAGATTTTCAGGCATACTTGAAAAAACAAAATCCAAGTCTATTATACTTGTTAGACAGTTGTTTTTCAGTTGATTTATGGTCTGATTTCGAAAGCAATTTATCAAAATTGGATATAGCTGAAATATTTGCAGACAATGAAGATTTATTGCCAGATGATAATAGTGATAGAGATGGCGACAAATATGTGTTTATTGACAAAATGGAACAAATTAAAAATAATTTGACTGTTGGTTTGAGAGACGAATTGAGAAATTGGATATTAGCATTAGACTATCCATCAGATATAGATAGGATAAAATTAAATTTAGATACAAATGCAACTTTTTTAACCTTTAATTATTCCGACACATTAGAACGTCTTTACAAAATAAATTCCGACCATATTATACATATACATAATAAAGCAATATGGATAGATTTAGATAAATTCAGTCCCAAAGAACGCTCTATAATAGAAATTTCAGAGAGGTTTAAAGCTAAATTTCATGAGTTCTGGCCACAAGAATCAAAAATCAGGAGGAGCGTACTTGAAGATAATAGCGATATTATTATTGGACATGCTGTTAAAAATATTTCACTTGAAAGACCCACTACAACTCAAAAGGGAATAAACACTTCTTATTCATATGAAGAAGGTTTTGATATGATAAAATCGTATGACAATTATAAAAATACTGAACAAATACTAAATAAGAATAGGTATTTCTTTAACAATCTTCATTCTATCAATACAATAATCATCATTGGGCATTCATTATCAGATGTTGATATACCTTACTTTGAAGAGTTAAGTAATAAGGCAATAAAATGTGAAAAGTATAAAATTACTCACTATGGGGCTGAAAACTTAAAAAACATCCAAGTTCAATCTGCCAAATTTTTGAACATTAACCAGAATATTGATTTTGTTAATTTAGATGATGATATTGAAAACATCAGACATAATTTGAAATAATCTCACCACTTCTCCCTAATCAACCGATGCACATCCGATTCCTTGTAATAGCAACGACCATCATTCAATTTAATAAAAGGCAAAATTCCTTTTGTCCGATAGCGTTGCAGGGTGCGAGAACTGACTTTCAATAGGAACATCATATCTTGATTGTCCAATAATCTTTCTCCGTCTAAACAGTTTTGTTGAGTTGCCAAGCGTTCCACTTTTTTGTCGAGCATATCGAATTTGTCGAACATACGCTCCATAAAGGCTATAAATGTTTCTCTGTCAATATTCATGGTTATATAAGTCCTCTTGTAAAATAATTTTGATTGGAAATATCTTTGATGATAATTTCCTTTTCCCGCATAAAACGGATATAGCTTTTGGCGGTACGTTCCTTGACATCCATAATTTGCTGAATTTGTTCGCACAGGTCGATGTATGTGATAAATGTTTGTTGGTCAAATATTTCGCGGGCAACTCCAAGCAATTCTTTTTCTTTGCGTTTCTCTTTTTCTTCACGCGGTTTTTCTCCACGATATATGTGCATTCCGGCTTCCTTATCCCAGGAGAATTGCATTAACGGAACATCCAACGGGCTTCCTTCACGAACTTTCAAGGCTTTTACAACAGATGTAGATTGGTCATTATCCAACTCAATGGAAAGAATGGCGGAAGATTTCCGTTGCAGTTCCGAACCCAAATGACCACGTAATTTCAACCCATTAGGAACATAATGTAAAACGCAAACCATACAAGTCTGATAAATTCCTGCCAATCGGTAGAGTTCATCGACAACCCGCAGACTTTCGGCTTCATCGTTGGCGGAATGCACCAAATCGGCAATACCGTCAATAATAACCAATTGAATCCCGCCAAACTCATAATAGAACTTATCCATGCTTTGAACGATGGATTGCAAACGTTCTTTCCGCGACATTCCAGTCAGACAAAATGCTTTGAGTTCATCGGGTTTGTCGTTGAGTTTCGCTCGTTTCAACAAATTGGAAACGTTTTTAAATAACTGAACTTCGGATTGTTCGGTATCGTAAAGCAAAACCGCTTTATGTTTTTTATTTTCATTTACGATAATTCCCAATGTATCAACTGTATTGGAAGTTCGCACAGAACCCGCAACCAAAGAAGCAACATAGTTACTTTTTCCTGTACCCTCTCCGCCTGTAATGCAAAGGATATTTCCTTGTGTTCCCAACGGAACATCACCAGCCGAGATAATTTCTTGTGCTTTCACCGGCGGGTTGTCAAAATCTATTTCACATGATTTGAGCATGGTCATTGTATCGTTATAGAGTTTATCTAAAAAATCGAGAAACAGCCTCATAAATTCATCCCGACCGTTTCCGAGTTTGAAATAATCCGAAATATCCTTTTCTTCTTTCGTTCCCGAAAGCGGAAGAATCAGCCGTTTGATTCCGTATTCAGCCAATTGCTTTTCCTGTTTTGCCGAAGCATCCAATCCGGTTTTATCTACATCATATAATAGAATTATGTGTTTGAAACGAAAAGTGAGATTATGAATAATATCCTGCGGAATATGAACGGTTTCGCTATTGAAACAAATCGCATGAAATCCATGTGAAGCCAATGCCATCACATCTTTTTCGCCACCTGTAATAAACAATGTATCGCCCTTTGCCGGAAGTTGTTCCAAGCCGAAACAATAATTGTCGCCAATATCGCCGCCATATAAAAAGCGGGTTTGCGAAAACGGACGATATAATTTGATATATCGTTTTCCTTTGTAACCAAAAATGGGTTCTTCGGGGCAAGATGTTAATGTATAGGTTTTGCCTTCGGAATTTTCACTTTGAAATTCTTTAATTGAAGATACTTTGTAAGTATTGAGTATATCTTGTATTATACCAAATTGTTTCCAATACGATAATTCACTTTCCGAGAATCTTTGTTCTTTAAATAAAAATGGTTTTGATTCCCGCTTATGTGTAATATTATTTTCCGGCTTTTGAAACTTTGAAACAGCAAACTTATGCTTGTCATAGGATAAACCTAAAAACATATCATGATTAATAATGCTCAGGATTTCTTTAAAATCTTCCAGTCTATTACAGTCTAATCCTTTCAATATACCGACAAAGAAAAAACAATCTCCACTATAATCATCATTGCCGAAATCTTTTAAGCGATAGCAATCGCTATTACGGTCAAAAAACACATTGCAAGAAGCTCTATTATCTTCGTATAAAGGATTTAAAAAGTTTCTTCCTATACGAAATGTGGTAGGAATATAGTATCTGAAAACATCTAAACCCTTATTTGTTTTTCTTAGCAATTCTTCTTTGTTTAGCATATGCTATGTGATTATCAATTAAATTTTGAAATGTTTCTTGATTAGTTCGAATTAATTTTTCGTTTAGCATTCGTTTTATTTCGGCTATTGTATAATAAGTTTTTCCTGAAATAAGAGAATAAGAGATTAATCCTTTTGAACGAAGCCTTTGTAGTGTTCTTTGACTGATATTTAGAAACGTACAAACTTCATAACTATCTACCCATTCTTCTTCTAAATTTAGAAAATCTTCCTTACGATGTTCTGCAACAAATTCAGCAATAGAATTGATTTTATCAATTAACTCTTTATATGCTTTTGATTCTATTATTATAACATCCATAATTATTTGAATTAAATTTTTGCAAAAGTGAAGTCTTTTTTTTATTTGAATTCCCAAGATCAACCCAAGTTGGGAAAGATTTTTTCAAATTAGTTTTGGATCAATCTGTTCTGAAAATAAAAGAATTATAATCAGTTGACACTTCAATCGAAGTTCATTGAAACTATTTATGATAAATTTCTGTAAGTTAATGTAAGAGAGAGTGTTATTGGGTGGAAATTTACTTATTAAAACCCAAGTTGGGAAAAATTCTAAAAGGATATTATTAAGAAATTTTAAGAGAATGAATTTGATAATTATATTTTAAGCATCAACTTCATCCATCCGCTCATTAAGAACTTTTACTAATTTGTTTAAATAAATGGTTCGTTCGTTTTTTCTGTTTCGAATTTCAAGAAATACATGATATATGTCGTCAAGTTCAATATTGAAAACCTTCTCAAACATAAATGCCAGAGTTTTCAAATCTATATTACCAGAATTGACGCTTTGGGCTGAATGTATGGCATATATCAATTCTACTAAAGCAACTTTTTTATCTGTCCATTTCTCATTAGATTGAAATTCTGAGAATTTTTCCGGACTATGTTTTTTACGTTCAATTTTTATCAATTCATTATTAATATATGCTGCCAGCATATCATTAGCCAATAATTTAGTAAGTTTGAAATCGTATGCGGTTGAAAAACAAGAGTCCATTTCAAAATAAAAACTATCTTTATTTAATGTAATTTCTTTTATACCACGAATAAAATAAAAAGAATCTGCAACTGTTCTTCCGGAGCGATAATATTGAATAAATTCCGTATTTCTACTATAAAAAATATTTATTTGCTCTAGTTCTTTTTCAAAATATTCTTTTTGAGCTGCAAATCCGGTGATTGGACGTTGCAATTCTATATGATATGTATTTTGATAATATATCAGCTTGCAAAATAATTTTGGCTTTATTTCTTTGAAAAAGAATATTTCCTCTTTTTGATCTGTAAATCCATGCTTTGATACTACGCTTTTTAGTTTATCATAACCGGATTCTAAAATAGAAATAATACAAGGAGCATCTTTTATTATATCTGTTATTACAGTTTCTTTTGCTTTAACTTTGTTTTCAACATCTTTTACAATGTTTTTAATCTCTTTTTTCATATTAAATATTTATTTTATAAATAATCAATGCTTTGTTTTAAATGAGATATTCAACAATATAAAAACATTGAATATATATGTCCCTATTCTATTATATTTCTCTATGCTATTGCATAATAACCGACTTTTTACACTATTTCTATCTTCTATTAATTATATTTTAAGGCTCGTTATATGAATGCGTATAACTTACTTTTTCTGTTTTGAAAATATTTAGAGATAATATATATAATTTAATAAATCATTATAATAATAAAAGTTATTTGTATAATACTACGAAATAGGTCTTAAAAAGAATAATAGATAAGAATTATAAAAGTAGCTATCCAAAATGAAAAAGATAACTTATATATAAGACTTTTCCCCCTATTCATATAATTTTTAATATTTGCTTTTACAAAGTTAGTATCTTTACTAACAGGTACAAAAAATTTAAAATATTTTTACTTTAAATTTTGTTATTAATATAAATTTTAATGATTGTATTATAATTATACTTCTATGTTTTTTGTCTATAATTCTGTCAAATAGTGATTATTTTGTTGCATATAGTATATTGAAAAAATATTTTTTTTTAAAAAAATGTTGCATATAAAAAAATAATATGTATTTTTGAAGCAAATTTAAAATGAAAAGGACGTGTCAAAAAGAAAAAAATATAGTGATATTTTATCTTTTTTCCCTAAGGGAAAAGATGTTTCATTTTTTACAGAAGCAAAATTAAGAAGAAACTTAAACGGGCAAATTTTAAATTCTTTCCATTTATATTTCTTTCCAAGTATTAAGTTTATTGAAACTAAAATAAATTATATCTGGCACCACATATTAGTTTTATACAAAACCAATATCGACAATCGTTGCCCTGCATAATTAATGCGGGGCAAATTTAGGTCAACATTCTTTAAAAGTCGGTAATCACAACCTTAAGCTATTAGAATTAGGAATTAGAAGTTTTTATTTTTATAAACGTACGCTCATTATAGCAAAATAAGGTTATGTCCCCCCTAGAAGATATGGATTTTTGATGAAAAATACATTTATCAGATTGAAGTTTAAAAGACAAGTAACTGCAAGTATTGTTTCACTCAAAGATAAAAGTGGAAGAACTCTAAAATGTAAAGCATTATAAATAATAATTTATTTAAATGCTTAAAACAAAGTTACCAAAATTAAAGTAAAGAAACTTAAAACATTAGTCGAAAAAGAACCATAAAACTTAATTAAATAAAATTTTCCATGAAAAAAGTCTATCATTTACTAATTCTAATGTTGATTTGTAATAAGTACAAGAATGAAAATGTAACTAAAATTTTAAGAAGATTTTAAAACAGTTAGATTATGAAAATCTCATTACTCATAATAAAGTTATAAAAATGAATGGGAATAATTTGTTACCTAATTACTTATTTTCTATATCTCCACAATTCCTTTATGTTTATGTGAATGGTAGTTTAATTCTCTGAACACTTTGATTTTAATGGTTTGTCTTTTATGGATTATCAAATATATGTAACCCAATAAAAAAATGAAAAAAATAGGTTTGTTTTTTTTAATTATTATAGCTTATTGTACATTTAGTACGATATATGCTCAAACTATTATAAGTGGGAAAATATCTAACCAAGAAAATAAATCCGTACCAAATGTTTCAGTAACCTTATTGAGATCTGCTGACAGTACTATTATTGCTTATAATATCGGCGATGTTAATGGAGAATATACCATTTATTATTCAGGGCAAGAAAAAGAATTATTATTAGCTGTTTACGGATTTAATGTTAAGCGGCAGATTAAAAAAATCATTAATGAAAATCAAGTAGTAGATTTTGTTATAATTGAAGAAGCAATTGAACTGGGAGAGGTAGTAATAAAAGCAGACAAAATTTGGGGAGGAAGGGATACAATAAATTATGCTGTAGAATCTTTCAGAGATTCTACCGATATTGTTATTGCTGATGTTTTGAAAAGAATGCCGGGAATTGAAGTAAAAGAAAGTGGCATAATAGAATACCGTGGAAAACCTATCAGTAAATTCTATATTGAAAATATGGATATGTTACAAGGGCGTTACGGTATTGCAACAAATAATATTAGTGCTGCTGATGTAGCTACAGTCCAGGTACTTGAAAATCATCAACCGATTAAAACTCTTCAAGATATTGATTTTACTGATGACGTTGCTCTTAATATTAAACTTAAAGATGGGGCGAAAGGTATATATTCAATAATGGCTGACCTCGGAGTCGGCATTGATTTTAATAGTAAATTCTTGTGGGATGGAGGACTTACTGGGATGTATTTTGGCAAAAGAAGGCAAAACATTTTATCTTATAAAACAAATAATTCCGGCAATGATATTTATAAAGAGTTTCAATCTCATCTTTTTGACGAAAATATAGGTATCCAACCACTATCTTCTATAATAATGCCCTCTCCTCCACAAATAAACAAAAACAGATATTATTTTAATCAAGGACATGGCTTAACTTTTAACACATTACTAAAATCAAAAATGGATGATGAGTTTATAATTAATTTGGTCGGATATATTGATGTTGATGATAGAAATAGCCAATCTAATACGATTTATTTTATACCCGGTGAAGATACGGTTTTTATTAATGAGAAACTTATATCACATACTTCAATAAATAAATTAGAAGGTGATTTTACATTTAAAAGAAATAATGAAAAGAATTATCTTATTAACACTTTAAAATTTGACGGAAGTTGGGAAAATAGCAACGGAAATATTTTTACAGATGAGTTAATTGAGCAAGAATTTAATCACAGAACATTTAAAGCTTCAAATATATTTAATTGGATTAAAACCGATTTAAATAAAAAAGGTATTGAAATTGACTCAAAAACATATTTTCAGTCGCAACCATATCAATTAACAATTTCTCCCGGGGTTTTCAATGATATCCTAAATGATTCTACTTCATATAATGCGGTAGAACAAGATATTTTGTTTACATCTTTTGAGACACACAATGCTATGCGATTCTTATCATCCTTAGTATGGAAATTTATTCGTGTTAATCCTGCACTCTTTCTATCCATTGAACATCAATCACTTAATTCAGACATTTATACGGCCTTAACGGATACTAATTTTATTTTACTTACAAATGATTCATTGAATAATGACATAAGTTGGTTACGGGCAAAAGCAGGAGGAGCTTTAAGGTTCGATTTTAATTATCGTGGACTTAGTGCTTGGATTAATTTACCTTTATCATACCAATATATATCATTATTAGGAGAAGAAGAAAATCATCAAAAGCAACATAAACTTCTATTTCAACCTTCTTTAAGATTTAAATATTTGTTTTCTAGTCGCTGGGAATTAATAGGTTCTTGGAATTATTACAATTCTAGTCCGAATCTAAGTACTCTTTATTCCGGATATATTCTTCAAAACTATCGTACTTTGAGCAGATACGAAAATAGGCTCAGCGATTCTTATGGAAATTTTATATCATTAAAATTATCATATAAAAATATTATGGATTTTATTTTTGCAGATATAGAATTCAGTTATAATAACTATCGGAATGAAGTTATGTATGCTCAAGAATTTGAAGGAGCATTAATGAAAATTCATCTTGTTGAACTTGAAAATAAAGGGAATTATATAGGACTGACCGGACGATTAAATAAAGGATTTAACTGGAAAAAACTTTCATTTAATGCAATGTTATCTTGGGGTAAAGGCAATACTCCCTTATTAAGGCAGGATCAGTTAGTAAAATATATTAATCAAGGAATTAATACAAATTTAATTATTTCATTAGCCATTACTAATAAAATAGGATTCGCAAATAAGTTGAGTTTGAGCAGGGTTGCCGGAATTGTTGACGGAGAAACAACGCTTGACCCCATGATTAATCTTATTAACGCAGCCAATTTGGATTTTACAATATTGAAGAATTTGACTTTTAGTGCTTCCTTTGAATATTATTATATCAAAAATGCAGAAATCAAACAAAATTTCTATTTATTCGATATCGGGATAATGTATAATTTAAAAAGAATTCGGCTTCGTCTTGAATGGGATAATATTTTTAATACCAAGAGTTATATTTACTCATATTATGGTAATTTAAGTACATATTATTCCGAATATATAGTCAGACCATCGTCAATAATGTTAAAAGTACAATTTAAATTACTATAATATGAACATGGATATTTGGCATTTATGTAAAACGAACTTAGGCATTTAAGCCTTTGTCTGTATTGCAATGTGGCAGGCAAAGGCATTAAACACCCACATTTGTAAAACACATTGCGAAGATATTAATTTTTATAAACTTTAAATAAGATTTATTATGAATAAAATTAAATTAAACAAAATAACTAAAAATCAGCTAACTAAAGATGAAATGCAATCCTTAACAGGAGGCGATAAAGTTCAAGTCTGTGGTTGCGGTTGCTGTTATTCAGGTTCAGGAGGTTCTTCATCTTCTGCAAACGCAAGTGCCAATATTTCATCGGGATTTTACAGTCCTGCTTGTGAAAATGTTTGGTATGTAGTTGCTAAATAGTAAACCGGAGAGGCTGTCAATAAATAATTGGCAGCCTCTTAATAATGATTTTAATATTATAATTTAAATTAATTTGTATTATGAAACGAAAAAAAATATTTACCACTGTTCTTTTATTCTATTGCGTTACAAATTTATTGGGACAAACCATTGTTCCATCAAAACTTATTAATGAATATAATGTTTTAGATACTAGTATTATTAGAGTTGCATATTCTCTTGATATAATCAATAATATAGAAAAACCTCTTGATATAACTAATGATATAATATATCTGGAAATTGGTGATAAATTATCTAAAAGTTACAGCTATACTTTATTCTCGTATGATTCCATAGCGACTGTTCAATATTATAAAGGAGCTAAAGCATTTCCATTATGTCAAAAAACAATATTACCGATGGAAGTATTCAAGAATTATCTACAAGGTCAGAACACTATTATATATCGTTCGCCTTTCGATGGACCTATTTATTTATATTTAGATGATTATTGTAAATTTAATTGGAATATTAGTTCAGATCTGAAAGAAATTTTAGGTTATCAATGCCAAAAAGCAACATCTAATTTTAGGGGAAGAATATGGGAAGCATGGTTTACTAATGAAATACCCATTTCGGATGGACCGTGGAATTTTTGTGGACTTCCTGGATTAATTCTTGCAATTTCAGATTCGGAACAACATTATTCCTTTACCTGCATAGGCATTGAAAACACAAAGGTTCAAATTGTTATGTGGGACTGGATATATGAGAAAACAATAAGAGAGAAATTAAATAAATATTTAATTAATTTTCACAACAACCCATACAGTTATATGCAATCTACACTTAGAGTATCCGGAAAATCAGAAGCTGAATTGAAAAAATATTCATTTCCATATAATCCGATAGAATTAGAATAAATAATTATTATGATACAAAGAAAAGCTATTACAAAAGGACAAATAATATCTTCATTAATTAATACACCACAAATTACATTTGAAATTACAGATAAATGCAATCTTAAATGTGAATATTGCAGTTATGGACAATTATATTCTGATTATGATTCAAGAGAAAATAAAGACCTGGATATAGATAAAGCTATTCGCTTTCTTGATTATTTTGTTGAATTATGGGATTTGTCATCAAGCAATTCAATAAATAATTCTGTATATATTAGTTTTTATGGTGGTGAACCTTTATTAAACTTTTCATTTATTGAAACTGTTGTAAATTATATTAATAAAATCAAGGATAGTAAACGTAAGTTTATATATAGCATGACAACTAATGGTATTTTGTTGGATAAATATATTGACATCTTAGTTGCTAATGACTTTAGCCTACTTATAAGTTTAGATGGAAATGAATATTGTAATTCTTATCGTATTAATAAATTAGGGAAAAACTCTTTTACACATGTTGTAGAAAATATAAATAAACTAAAGTCTAAGTACCCTAATTATTTTGCTAATAAAGTTAACTTTAATACGGTATTGCATAATCGTAACTCGGTTGCTGAAATTTATAATTTTTTTCATCAAACTTATGATAAAGTTCCAAGCATTGGTTCATTAAATGACATGGGTATTAGGGATGATATGAAAATAAAATTTATACAAATGTTTCAAAATGTGACCGAGAGTCTTATGCAATCTGAAAATTACGGAGAATTAGAAAATCAAATGTTTTTATTAAGTCCTACTTACCACTCAGCAACTGTATTTTTAATGCAAAACTCGCCATATAAATATGAGAACTATAATGAGTTATTATTTGGTAAGTATAAAAACGAAAAAATAATGCCATCTGGCACTTGTATACCTTTTTCTAAAAAAGTTTTTATAACCGTAAACGGTAAAATTCTTCCTTGTGAAAGAATTGGGCATCAATTTGCTTTAGGAACAATCGAAAAAGATTATATTAATTTAGATTTCGAGGAAATTACACAAAAATACAATGTATATTATTCAAAGATTTCTCCACTATGTAATAAATGTTACAATGCAAAAACATGCATCCAGTGCATTTTTAATATACCGGAAATTGAAAAGTCAAAATGTAATTGTAAAGGTTTTATGAATAACGAAATGTATGAAACTTATAAAAACTTACAACTAAGTTTTTTTGCTCGACATCCTGAAGCATATAATAAAATAATGAGCGAAGTTATTTACAAATAAAGTTAAAAAAAATGTCAAATACAATTATTAATGCATGGTTTACTTTAAATAAAGATGTTTATGTGTCTTTCAATTCATCCATAAAAATAATTCTCTATAATACTATCAATGGAAATTCATTTATAACTTCTAATGCAGTGCATATCAAACTAATAAAAGAAGTTTATAATCCGGTTAATCTTGGTGTCGTTGATTTGGGATTATATGATATTGCCGATGATAGTATTTATGATTTTATTGATGAAATAACTAAATTAAATATTGGCATAATTATCGAAAAAAAATCTGAAAATAAACCGATGAATTTTCTACCTATTTTATGCCTGCAAAATGATATTGAAAAGTTACAACAATCAAACCAAGAATATTTAATAGGAGATAACATAAGCCAGTATCTACATTCAATTAATTTAATAATATCTAATAAATGTAGTCATAATTGTACAGGATGTGACATTTATTACAAACAAATCCCCTCTTGTTCAAAATTGTCTGATGTATCTTTTATGCCATTGCATATCATAAAAGATATTGTGATAAAATCTTCCTATTTACAAGTTAAAAGAATTAACATACTTGGTGGAAATATTATATTTCACCCTGCATGGAATGACTTATTGGATTTTCTCCAAGAATATGATTTTAGCTATCATTTATGGTTTAACTTAAACCAAATTAATGATCCTTATTATTTATTATCTCTACCTTTCAATAAAGAAATAAATATCTCTATGCCTTTTGAAAATAATACTTTATTAGAAATGATAGAGTTAGTAAACACTAAAAAAGATTTTACTTTTAATTTTCTTATTGAAGATTTATCACATTTAGAGCTAATAAATAATATATCTAATAATTATGAAATAAATTCTACGATTTCACCCATTTATAACAAACAAAATCTTCAATTCTTTGAAGAAAATGTCTTTTTGGAGGAAAGTGATATACTTTCAGAAGTCATAGAAATGAGAAAAATTTTTTGTAATCAAAAATTGAATTCAAACTTTTTCGGTTCCTTATATTTTTTGCCTAATGGGGAAGTAAAAGCAAATATGAATTGTCCGACTATAGGTTATTTCCAAAATCAATCTATTGTTGAGCTAATATATAATGAATTAGTTAACAACACAACTTGGCGTAGAATAAGAGATGGCGAAAAATGCCAAGAATGTATATATAGATTTCTATGTCCGCCAACTAGTAATTACGAAATTGTTTTAAAGAAAGAAAATTTATGTAATTTATTTAACTCATAAATGAGATTTAAAACATATATTCAACCGGATGCTATGGACTGTGGTGCTACTTGTCTTAGGATGATTGCAAAGTATTACGGTAAAGATTTTGATTTTGCATGGTTAAGGGAGAAATGTTTTCCCACTCGTCGAGGTACATCTCTTTTAAGTATCAGTGAAGCTGCGGAACAAATTGGATTCCATACTATAGGCGTAAAAATTAATTGGGAACAATTAATAAATGATATAAAATTACCTTGCATTATACATTGGGATCAAAAACATTTTGTTGTCATATATGATATAAAGCATAAAAGTATATTTAGAAAACATCAGAAGATATATATAGCTGATCCCGGAACAGGAAAACTTTCTTATAGTAAAGATGAGTTTATGCAACATTGGGCAAACACGAATGTAGATAATGAACAAACCGGCATCGTTTTAATTCTTGATCCTACACCTGATTTTTACAATAATAAAGAAAAAAAAACTCGTAACAGTATTAAGTTTTTATTAAACTACTTCGTTAAATATAAAAAGTTTTTCGCTCAACTTATTCTTGGGTTATTATTAGGCAGTTTATTTCAATTGTTATTCCCATTTCTTACTCAATCAATAGTTGATATCGGTATAAAAAATCAAAATATTAATTTTATATACCTTGTGTTATTAGCACAATTTGTCCTTATAATTAGTCGTACTTCTGTTGATTTTTTACAAAGTTGGATATTACTGCACATAAGCACTCGTATCAATTTATCCCTTGTTTCTGATTTCTTTATCAAACTAATGAAGCTTCCAATGAGTTTCTTCGACTCAAAACTTATTGGGGATTTATTACAGCGTATTTCAGATCATAGCAGGATTGAACGCCTCCTCACTACCCAATCATTAAGTATTATATTCTCTGCATTCAATTTTATAATTTTCAGTATTGTATTATGGATTTATAGTTTTAAAATATTTTTGATATTCTTAATCGGTAGTATTATTTATACAATCTGGACTTTATTTTTTCTGAATAAGCGTAAGAAGATTGATTATAAATACTTTGAACAAGCATCAATAAGTCAAAGTAAAACTTATCAATTAATAAACGGTATGCAAGAAATCAAATTGCAAAATTGTGCACAGCAAAAGCGTTGGGAATGGGAGGATGTTCAGGCAGATCTGTTTAAAATAAGAATTGATTCATTAAAAATTGAGCAAATTCAAAGTATCGGAAGTGTTGTTATAAATGAGTCAAAAAATATACTAATTACTATCATTGCTGCAACTTCTGTTATACAAGGTGAATTAACTCTGGGGATGATGCTCGCGGTTCAATATATTATCGGTCAGCTTAATGCTCCAATTGAAAAAGCTAGTCAGTTTATTTATGAATATCAAGATGCAAAGATAAGTTTAGAAAGAATTAATGAGATACATAACAAAGATGACGAAAATGCAAATAAAACAAAAGATAGAATTTCTCTCTTAACAAAAGATATTAATGTTTCAAATCTTACATTTCAATATGAAGGTCCGAATTCGCCAAAAGCATTAGATGATATAACATTGCAAATCCCAGAAGGGAAAGTTACTGCAATTGTTGGTGCGAGTGGAAGCGGTAAAACAACTCTAATCAAACTTTTTTTGCAATATTATAAAATTATTTCCGGTGAAATAAAAGTGAGTGGCATTAGTCTTAATGATATAAATACAGATTGGTGGAGAAATCGTTGTGGAGCAGTAATGCAAGACGGATATGTTTTTTCAGAATCAATAGCTCGGAATATTGCCGTTTCAGACGATGTTATTGACACAGACAGGTTGTTATTCGCCGCAAAAACTGCAAACATTCATGATTTTATAAATTCTTTACCATTAAAATACAATACAATCATCGGACAAGAAGGGCAAGGAATAAGTCAAGGTCAACGTCAACGAATATTAATAGCAAGAGCTGTATATAAGAATCCGGATTTTATATTCTTAGATGAAGCCACGAATGCGTTAGATGCTAGTAATGAAAGTGTCATTATAAGAAATCTTGAGCAATTTTACAAGGGAAAAACTGTAGTAATTGTTGCACACCGCCTCAGTACAGTAAAAAATGCAGATCAAATAATTGTACTTGAAAAAGGGGAAATAGTTGAAACAGGTAACCATGAGTCTCTTATAATAAATAAAGGCATATATTATAATTTAGTTAAAAATCAGCTTGAATTAGGAAATTAAATGGATAATGACAATAACATAGAATTACGTAGCAAAAAGATACGAAATATAATAGGAGAAATCCCTTCATATTTAAGCAAAACCGGATTTGCAATCTTGATTTGTTTGTTTGCGGTTTTTATTTTAATCTTATTCTTTTTCAAATATGATTACTATATAAAAACAACCGCATATATTATTCCCAAAGAAAATTCTATATTGGAAATTAAAGTCAACATTCCTGTCAATCAAATATCAAAAATAAATAATGAGCATTTAATAACAATATTATTTGATAATATTCCAAATATAACTGAACAAACAATGCAACTTAAAGCTAAAGAAGTTTCATCGGAAATAAATGTATTAACTTCAGGCGGATATTATTGTATGGATTTTATTGAACATAATCCATTATGTATAGATTCAGTATTAATTACTATTTGTGAACCTTTAACTCTTAATGCAGAAATTTACATCGGAAAGATTCGATTATTTGATAAAATATTTACTCATTGATAAAAATAAACATTTATAATTTTTTCATACTGTAATACAAATGGTTTATCATCCAATTTTAGACAGAAATAAATTATTTTTTCAGGACAAGTCATTAATTAGGTCGAGTAGGCCTGAGCATTTCAGCCCAAGCCTCTCACAGAACCGTACGTGAAAGTCTCCCCTCATACGGCTCTTCTTATCCAAACGGCTTCAATCTGTTAGGTTTGGCTCCATATTGCCAATGATAAAACAAACGAGGATTTTCAGATGCCACTTTCACTAACCACTTATAAGCCTTGTTCGGATTTCTCCTAAAACGCTTATACTTCCTTTCTGCCCAACGTGCTAATTTCAAATTGATTTCCTGAAGAAAGGATTTCAGCGAACTACTATAGAATTTTCCGTAATAGTTTATCCAACCTCGAACCTCCGCATTTATACCTACAGCAATGTCAGATAGTTTTATCTGCACACGCCTGCTCAGATTCCAGCATCGCATCTTTTCGTGGATGCGTTTCTTAGCTTTCTTGCTGATTGCAGGGGAAAAGCCATTGAAAACCTGACCACTTTTGTTTCTCAAAGCACGGGGTTGAAAGGTATAGCCTAAGAAATCAAATGTAATTTCAGTATGCTCTCCTTTTCGTTTTCCGTCTTTGCAGTAAACTATACGTGTCTTGGCTTCGTTCAGCTTTAACTTGCAGGTTGCAAAACGTTCGATTATGGACGTTTCAAGCCTTTGGGCTTCTTCAAGATTCCGACAATGACATATCGTATCATCGGCATAACGTTCAAAAGGAATAGATGGATAGTAAATCGACATCCATTTGTCGAACGCATAGTGAAGATACAGGTTCGCAAGAACCGGCCCTATGACTGAACCTTGCGGTACACCCATGTTTCTTTCTATGCGTTCTCCAGATTGAGTCGCATACGGAACTTTCAACCAACGCTTTATGTAAAGCAGTATCCACTTTTCATGAACATGACGCTCTACGGCCTTCATGAGTAAATCATGGTCTATGGTATCAAAGAATTTGCTGATATCCATATCCAATACCCAATCATACCGCCAACAGCGCTCCCGTGCTTTTGCCAATGCATCATGAGCACTTCGATTCGGTCGATAACCATACGAATCTGCATGAAACTCTTGTTCCATTCTCGGTTCTATCAGCATGACAACCGCCATTTGAGCGACACGGTCTTCTACTGTTGGAATACCTAATGGACGTGTCCCACCCGAAGATTTAGGTATATCCACCAACTTTACAGCATCAGGAAAGTAACTTCCCGAACTCATGCGGTTCCACAGCTTGTATAAGTTACATTTGAGATTACCCTCAAAATCGGTTATACTTACATTGTCAATCCCCGCACTTCCTTTGTTTGCTTTAACCCGTTTCCAAGCATCCATTACTGTATGCTTGTCGATTATAAACGGTTTTGCGTTTTGATTTTGTGTCATCCTAAAATTTAATTAGTTGTACAATACAAATACGCCGGATAAGCTGCCCCCTTCGCTCCATTGCCATTACAGCAACTTCATCACTACTACGAAGCAGTCCGCCCCCACCAAAAGCATCGGTACTCAAACCTTGCAGGGTGACTGCTTTTGGTTGCTCCCTTAGCATCTTTTGGTGGGTTCCCGTGTTCCACAACATAGCCTCCATATAGGTCATGCCACCTCTACGCCGGATGCCGAACAGACAGTAAACAGGTTCCCTCTGAACTTATCCCGGATTTCTTGCATCAATCCGGTTTTGACATCATCTTATTGCATTTCGACGCATAATCAATGGTTCCCTTTCGGTCATCTCCTATACAGCCACCTGACGGCTAATGCCGCCATGTATCGCTCACTACCCTGCCTTTTGAACAGAGCAGCATACATTGGTTTGCAACCTCTTCCTGTAAAGCGATTGCGGAAGGCCAAACTTCCATCTATGTTGCAGTTACGAACGTGGCAGCCATTCCACATTCTCACGGCACACTGCAAGGTGCAAATATCTATATAGATATTTGCACCTTGCAGTAATTACAAAATATTTATTCTCAGCGACTGTCTTTATTTTAAAAAAAATATTACTTTTGTATCTGAGTTTTATATGACAAAGGCAGACAATATTGGTAGAAATGTCTCATTTTTTCTGAACCTAATTTGTACCCCTTAGCTCAAATAGAAATCATCATTCTGTTGAATAACATATGGTTAAGAGAGAACGTTCGGAATCCTCTTTCTCCGCTGAATCACTTCCAAAACATAGACAAAAGGCCTGTAAAACAATGCGTTTTACAGGCCTTTTGCTTTTCGGCAATATCATAACTGAGACGTTTAAAATCAATTTTCAGACGGATTTTGCATCCGAAATTTTATTTAATCATTTTCGAAATGATTATTGGCTTTTACTTGTTCTCCAAAATTTCCATAAAACTTTGCATTTCATCGTTCGGTACTTGCGAAACATCAGTCGTAAACTAAACAATATAGAACAATTAATACACACATAAGCATATTTTTTTAAGTTAATTTTAAACTTCTTTGTTTAAGAATCCTTGCTTTTTGAATTTTTTAGCACAATTCAAATATATTACAAGTACTTCCCCAAATAAATGGTCTTTTATTATTATCTTTGCGCCATGATTTCCAACGACATAACTCCTGCAGAATTATGGGCAAAACAGCAAATTAGTAATCTTGACGTTGACTATGATTTGTGGAATAAGAAGAGAGAATCTATAAAAGATTTCGCCCAAATGAGCCAGAGCTGTATTTTCACAGTTGATGTATTTAAAGAGAGATACGATTTCGCTTCCGATAACTTCTCTACTATTTTCGGATATAATCCCGCATGGATAAAAACAATAAGAAAACAGGGCGATTTATTGGAAGAAAGAATCCATCCTGACGATAGGAGACAACTTATAGAATATCAAATCGAACACGGACAATTTATTTATTCACTCCCCATAGAAGAAAGAAACGATTACCTACAGATATTTCAATACCGGATGCTGAATGCAAAAGAACATTATGTAAATGTTATCAGTCGTCATCAGGTTATTGAAAAAGATAAGAACGGTAAGGCATGGATTATAATGGGAATAATAGATATATCCCCTAACCAGATATCCGCAGAAAAAATCAAAAGAACGGTTATTAATTGCAAAACGGGTGAGATACTTACATCTGCATTAATTCCGATAGAGAAACAACTTACTAACCGTGAAAAAGAAATACTATTATTAATTCGCCAAGGTTTTTTAAGTAAAGAAATTGCAGATAAATTGAGCATCAGCATTTATACGGTTAATAATCACAGAAAAAATATATTGGCAAAGCTTAATGTCGATAATGTAATAGAGGCAATTAATACTGCCCGCGACTTTGGAATAATCTATTAAGGCAACCAATCTAAACTGTTTGTCAACGGATTGGCTCTTTGCCATTGTTTCAATCCCTCATAATTTTTCACATTTCCAGTAAATACTGCATGATATATCTCTATACCCGGAATCATTATACCATCCGGCACATCATATTTAATCTGAAGAATTGTTTTGCGTATTTCGGGAGTTAGTTTTTTGATTATGGCTTCGGTAACCTTTTCTACTGTGCCGTCATATTTTGACCCTTTGCGAATATGAATCATGTCGAATTTCCATATATTCATATCTTTATCTTCGTATAATGCATGCCATTCAATACATTCCTCTTCCGTTTTAATCCCGTTTTTATATTGAATTTCTTTCAAAGACAGCCTCTCCGCCAATTCCTGTATAACAGAGAAACTTTCCGCAATATTAAGTTTATCCGTATAAATATGCATATCTATATCCCTATTTTTCATAAACAGACCGGATTTGAGTGAACCAACTATATTAACAGTTGCCCCAATGCGTTCCCACGTCGGAATGATACATGTCTCTTCCAATACCTTCCATGCATTCTGTTGACTCTGTTCTGCAAGTTTAAGAATATTCATTTTCATTTATTAAATGTGCAAAGATACAAAACCAACATTATATATAGCTATAAATAGCCATTTCATACATCATTGCAACATAGTAATTTTGCGCACTAATTTGCGTCTTTTTTAATATAATAACATGGAGAGCTTTATGATATTTAATAAAACTGAAAAACAGGAAAGAGAATATTTACAGCAAGTTATCTATTTGCTGAAAAAGACCATCAACAGTACGGATGTCACAGTGAAAGAACATATTGATACATTGGCGGAATATAAAGATTACCTGTGGTCGAATAAGGATATTGATCCGCACGAAATACGTTCTATGAGGGAAAGCATTCTGAATCATTTTGCATTGGGAGAAAATGTAATTAACAAACGTAACCGATTGGGAAAGATACTGGATATTCCTTATTTCGGTCGAATTGACTTTAAGGGAAGAAAAGAAAACGACAAGGTATTAGCCGTTTATATTGGAGTCAATTCATTTTACGATTCTGATAGTAAGATTGGACTTATTTATGATTGGCGTGCGCCGATTTCAAGCATGTTTTACGACCATGAATTGGGAGAGGCCTCTTACATTTCTCCGACAGGTAAGGTAGAAGGTGATATTTCATTGAAACGTCAATATCGTATCCGAAACGGAAAAATGGAGTTTATGATTGAAAGTTCTCTGACTGTTCATGACGATATTCTGCAGAAGGAACTCAATTCCAATGCAGACGATAAAATGAAAAATATTGTTGCTACCATCCAACGGGAGCAAAACAGAATTATCCGTAATGAAAATGCGAATGCTTTGATTATTCAAGGGGTGGCAGGTTCGGGAAAAACATCCATCGCCCTGCATCGCATCGCTTACCTGCTTTATACCTTCAAGGGTACTATTTCTTCAAAGGATATACTGATAATTTCACCTAATAAGGTGTTTGCCGACTATATTTCTAATGTGCTTCCGGAACTCGGTGAAGAGATTATTCCTGAAACAAGTATGGAACAAATACTTTCCGATGTGCTGGATAACAAATATAAATTTCAAAATTTCTTTGAGCAGGTAAATGAATTGCTTACGAAGCCCGCTCAGGGCTTTACTGACCGAATATTGCATAAGGCATCTTTTGATTTTATTTCTCAATTAGACAGGTTTATTATTTATATCGAAAACAACTACTTCAAAGCGGTGGATGTGAAACTTACAAAACATTTTACTATCCCCGCCGGATTTATTGAAGAACAGTTCCGGCGTTTCAACCGTTACCCGATGCGTCAACGTTTTGAACCGATGGCAGATTATATTTTGGAAATGACACGGATACAATATCGGATTACTGCTACTACCATCGAACGAAATATGCTAAAAAAAGAAATAAAGAAGATGTTTGCCGGAAATAATGATATTAATGTTTATAAAGATTTATACAAATGGATAGGTAAGCCCGAAATGTTTAAAATGCGAAAAAACCGCACGCTTGAATATTCAGATTTAGCACCTTTGGCATATCTCCATATTGCATTGGAAGGAAATCATACACAAAATCGTGTCAAACATCTTTTGATTGACGAAATGCAGGATTACTCACCCATACAGTATAAGTTGATACAAAAACTTTATCCCTGCCGGAAAACCGTTTTGGGTGATGCAAGCCAATCGGTCAATCCTTACGGCTCATCCACTGCCGATATGATTCGGAAAGCACTTATTACAGGGGAAGTGATGAAGTTGCACAAAAGTTACCGCTCAACCTATGAGATAACAGATTTTGCACAAAAGATACATGCAAACAATGAGCTGGAGCCAGTTGCAAGACATGGAGAGAATCCGCAATTTCTAAAGTTAAAAAAGGAGGAAGATGAAATTTATACGATTGTCAATCTAATCTCTGTATTCAAAAAATCCGGGTACAAGTCGCTTGGAATTGTTTGTAAGACAGAATCACAAGCAAAAGAAATTGCAGAAAAGTTAAAAACATATACAGACGATGTTTACTTCCTTTCAAGCCGGAGTTCCGCTTTTGTACAAGGAATTATCATCACTTCAGCTCACATGGCAAAAGGTTTGGAATTTGATGAAGTGATAATTCCACAAGCAACCGACAAGAATTACAATTCGGAGATTGACAGGAGTATGCTTTATGTTGCAGCAACAAGGGCAATGCACCGATTGACATTGACTTATATCGGAACGAAAAGTAATTTTATTAAATAATTTCCTGTATATTCCAATACATTCAAAAGAATTGCTTATCATCGTATTAGAGTTATTTGAAATAATGGTAAAACAACACAGGCCAAGGAATTTGGCTCAATCCTAAATTGTTACTCATTGTTTACTTTCTGGCAATGAAAATATTTTTCTACTTTTGTAAAATTTTAGAAAGTTATGAAACTCAAACGAATCACGAATAGTAAAAACCCGGAATCTAAAACGCTTATCAATCTCCATAACGATATATTTCCCGAATACGAACGCTTTTACAAAACGCATTTGTGGGCTAATTTAATAGATAATGCTTCATTTATGCACTTTAATGCAATTTATGAAAATGATGAATTAGCCGGTTTTTTCATTTATTGGGATTTAGAAGATGCTTATTACATTCATTTTATTGCTGTTCGTTCTGAAATGCGTAACAGAAAAATTGGTCAACAAATATTGGATTGGGTTTCAGCTAATCTGCATAAACCGGTTTTTCTCGAATCTGAAATTCCATACGATGAAATGACAAGCCGCAGACTAAGTTTTTATAAAAGAAATGGGTTCAGTGAGTTAGCCAATGATCCTAAAATCCTTTCCGAAGTTCGCAAAGGTGGTCATCCATTATGGTTTATGGGAACTCAAAAGGTAAATAATTTGGATGATTATTTGATAAAAGTCAGGGAGAATGTCTATTATGCTACAGGGGAATAGAACATTAAATTTTCTTTAATAGTTTACAATAATTTTTTAATAATAAGTTTTTATATATAAAATAATTTTGTGCCGTTTATTATATTCTGTTCGATATAAAGCTGTACAATTTTATATCGCAAAGATAAAACCCGCATTAAAATATTTTCACAACATAATAAAATATAATCCAAATAAATGCGTTAGCTACGTGAAGTTATTTTATTATTATGTCGGCAATACTTGATCAATATACTTATCTTCTTCCAATTCTTATCTTTTTCGGGAGGATTTGTGATGTAACCTTAGGTACACTACGAATCATTTTTGTATCAAAAGGAGAAAAATACCTTGCACCTATCATAGGTTTTTTTGAAGTTTTAATTTGGATTACAATTATTTCCGAAATTTTATCCCGAGCAAACAGCATTGTTTCATACCTCTCGTATGCAGCCGGATATGCAACCGGAAATTATGTCGGAATACTAATTGAGAAACGTATTGCTTACGGTATTGTTCTATGTAAAGTTTATATAAAAAAGAACGGAAAAGATTTGTTGAATCTTTTAAATAAAAAAGATTATGGAGCTACTTTGCTTCATGCTTCTGGTTCTATGGGTGATATTGATATAATAGAAACTATTATTGATAGAAAAAAGTTGAAAGATGTTGAGAAAATAATTACAAATTTCGATCCAGAGGTATTTTTCGTTACTGAAGATATTCGTTCAAAACAAAAAGGGATCTTTCCGGTTAAAACACGTACTGTACTTAATCGCTGGCGACAAGGTAAATAGCCGATTCGTTTTAATATAATTTTTTCGATTTAATCGTAATCGCTTATTTTACTTTTCAATTATAAAACAACACAATATGAAATTTAATATATATTTAGTGCTAATAAGCGGAGGCAATTTCAAATATCAGAAAGGCTACAACCGAATTTATTAGCAAAACATATGTCATAAATTTATATGACACAAGCTTAACTCTACTACATAAAAAAGTTAAAATTTCTGTAGGAAAAATAAATACGAATAAGTTGTAAAAAATAAACTATATTAAATTCGTATATATAGTTATCAATTCTATATAAATATTTCCTATCCTTGTAAATAAAAATTTATTTACAAGATGTTTTTCAATCTATAAAGAAAATGTATTATAAACTTCTGCAACTATAAAAAATATAATTTTTATCTATTGCAAAAGCAGATCTACATAATGAAACTACTTAAAAGTCCACTGATAAGACTAACAATAACACTGAATAGCAATGCCCACCAGAAGTTATTAACATGGAAGTTATCTCCAAGCAGCCAACTTGCTAATAAAATAACAAGAGCGTTAATAACAAACAAAAACAAGCCTAATGTTAAAGCTGTTATTGGTAAAGATAAAAATTGTAGAAAAGGTTTTACGAAAGCGTTTAATAAACCTAATACAATAGCGACTAATATTGCAGAACCATAACTTTTTACAGTTATCCCAGGCAAAAGCCAAGCAGTAAAATATACCGCAACACTTGATACAAGTATTTGTAAAATTATTCCCATAATAATAAAATTTTAGTTATTGTTTTTTTAATTCTCAAAAATTTAAAATTGTTACCTAATTTATTATATCTAATTAATGAATTATTTGCAAAAATACATATAAAAAATAAAAGTATAACTCAATAGTGAATAAAAAACTTTTAATTATGATCACACATTAAGTCTAATTAATATTCATTATATTTTATTTTTGATCAATAAGAAAAAATACTTCAATCAAAAAAACAGATTTTCAAACCATTAATAAAATTTCATTAATAAATAATATTAATTAATTTCACATTAATGTTTGGTCACTATTCAATAATTTTGTGATAAATATTTATAACAAATGAATAAAATATTATGGAAATACAAATTATCGAAAAGAAAATTTTTACAATCAAAGAACAACAAGTAATTCTTGATAGCGATGTCGCGGAATTGTATGGTGTTGAAACAAAACGTGTCAATGAAGCTGTAAAAAATAATCCGGATAAATTTCCGGAAGGATATGTTTTGTCTATCTCAGCCGAAGAGTGGCATAAAATGAAGTCGAAAATTTCGACTTCATTTTCCTCCGGAGGAAAGGTTAAGTTACCAAAAGCGTTTACAGAAAAAGGGTTATATATGCTTGCAACTATTCTTAAAAGTTCGGTTGCAACAGAAACTACTATAGCAATTATTGAAACTTTTGCCAAAGTAAAAGAATTATCGAACAACATTACTCAATTGTCGGAACTTACGGATAAAAAACAACAAAAATTTTTAATGCAAAAAAGCGGAAAATTAATTTCGGATATTTTGAATAATGATTTTCAAACTGTTGAAACAGAAACTACACTTGAATTTAATTTATCTGTTTTAAAAGTGAAACATACGGTAGTGAGAAAGCCAAAAGTTTAACTCCTTAACATAATAATGAGAAATCTATAAGTTTCTTAAGATTAGGCCTTATTTCCCTCCTATTATCACCTTTTCAATTTTATTCTCTCCGTACGCATATGGTATATATTCAATTGACGGAATATTCTTTGTTATAAGTATATTTGCTTTTTTACCGACAGTTATTGTTCCAAGTTCTTTCTCTACCCCCATAGCGTAAGCAGTATTAATAGTTACAGCATTAATAGCTTCTATAGGAGTGAGTTTGTAAAGGATAGACGCCATTGAAATAATCAATTGCATATTTCCCGATGGCGATGAACCCGGATTAAAATCAGTTGCCATAGCAACAGGTAAACCTGCTTCAATCATATTTCTTGCGGGAGCATAAACCATATTTAAAAAGAACGCCGCACCTGGCAAAATAGTCGGCATAGTTTGAGAATTTAACAAAGCTTCAATTTCATCATCACCAGTAAACTCAAGATGGTCAACAGAAAGAGCATTATATTTTACTCCGGTCTGAATTCCTCCGGTATAACCAAGTTCATTAGCATGTATTTTCGGTCTGAGACCGTATTTTATAGCTGCTTCGAGAATACGTTCGGTATCTTCAACTGTGAAAAAACCTTTATCACAAAAGACATCTACAAAGTCGGCAAGATTTTCTTCGGCCACTCTCGGAAGCATTTCATTGACAACAATATCAACATATTCTTCTTGCTTTTCACGATATTCCAAAGGAATGGAATGTGCTCCCAAAAAATTGGATTTTATTGTAAGCGGAGAATCCTCTTTCAGTTTTTTGATTACTCTCAACATTTTTAACTCCGATTCCGTTGTAAGTCCGTAACCGCTTTTTATCTCTACAGCACCCGTACCGAAAGAACGCATCAACTCCAACCTTTCCATTGCACTGTTATAAAGATCTTCCTCAGAAGCTTTATGCAGTTTTTTTGCGGAATTAAGGATTCCGCCCCCGCGAGCAGCAATCTCTTCGTAACTCAATCCTTTTATCTTATCTATATATTCAATTTCCCGCGACTGTGCGTAAACGATATGAGTATGAGAATCACACCAAGCAGGTAAAACAAACTTACCAGTTGCATCAATAACTTCCATCTCCAATGTTCCGTCAGAAGTGAACAGTTCACAAGGTATATCTTCCATATTCCCGAAAGAATAAATCAATCCGTCATTTATTATCAGAAATGCATTATCAATAATATCAATCTTATCCATTTCCGCACCGGCACGAAACTTCAATGTTCCTTCTATATCAATTCCGACTAGTTTTTTTATGTTTTTTATTACTGTTATCATAAAATTTGGTTTTAGTTTTTAGATTGAAATACTTTCGGAAAAAAAATAATTTATTTTATTATTAAAATTTTCATATTAATTTATTGTAATCGTATTGTTATTACATTTTTAACTAATATCTAATCCATTTCCACAATTCTCTCCATGTAATTTTCTTGCCGTACATTAAAATTCCGGTACGATAAATTTTACCTGCAAGCCATGTAGTTAGTATAAAGCATGCGACCAATAAAGTCATTGAAATTATTAACTGCCAATAAGGAACACCGAACGGAATTCTCATCATCATTGTTATAGGCGAAGTAAACGGAATCATTGATAACCAGAATGCAACCGGACCGTTTGGGTCTGATGTTATATCTCCGATGAGGACAATCGGTATTATCATAGCGATAGTTACCGGCATCATAAATTGTTGAGTATCGGCTTCATTATCCACAGCTCCTCCAATAGCGGCAAAAATTGATGCAAATAACAAATAACCGGCAATAAAGTAGAATAAGAATGATAATAAAATTACGGGAAAATTTATTGTAGAAATCATATCGAATATCTCCGATACTTTGGAATTCATATCAGTACTTTCAACAACATCAATAACTGCCGTAGAATCGGCATCAGGAAGCATTTGTTGAACTTGAGTAACCGTATCGGCAGGTAAATATTTATTCATCAATGTTGTGTCGAAAACTCCATATAGTGCAAATGTAAGCACAACCCATAAAACAAATTGAGTCAATCCTACAAGTCCGATACCAATAATTTTGCCCATCATAAGCTGGAAAGGCTTAACCGAAGATACAATAACTTCCACAATACGCGAAGCTTTTTCTTCCATCACACCTCTCATCACTTGCGAGCCGAACATAAAAATAAACATATAAATCAGAATCCCGCAGGCAAAACCTAAAATTGTACTAACTTCAGAATATGATTTTTGCTCATCTCCATCATCAGTAATTACATAACTACTGATTTTTATATTCGTTTTAACGGAATCCAACAACTCCTGATCAATTCCGGAAGCTTCAAGTTTTATTCTTTCGGCTTCCTGTGCCATTAAATTTCGAATATAAGTCTTAACGTAATTAGGTACATTGTCTTTGCCGTAAATATATGCTCCGGTCGGAATATTAAATTCCGTTTTAGGAATATAAAGCAAATATTCTATTTCGCTTGATGACATGTTTTTCTTTTCAATTTCAATATCATCATTCAGAAAAATATAAATATACTTTTCATTCGTTTCAAAAACGTCTTTATAAAATCCCGATTCATCAAGAACACCGACAACTGAAACCTTTTCGGCATTTTTTTGTTCGCTCCTAACTGCAATTATCGATGGAATAATTATTACCGCGACCATCAAAATCGGTGTAAGAAAAGTCATTAAAATAAATGATTTCTTTTTTACTCTTGAAAAATATTCTCTTCCAATAATTAGTGATAATTTACTCATAATCGCTTATTTTTCGGTTACGGTTTTAATAAAGATATCATTCATAGTCGGGAGTATTTCATTGAAAGAAGTCAGATTTCCATACTTCATTAATATAGAAATAATTTCGTTTGAAGTTATATCATCAAGATGACTTACAACTCCCTTTAGATGATTCGAGTTTAGAATATATTCGTTGATATTTACCTCAGATAATAAATCTTCTGCCGAAAAATTCGGATAAATATTTAGTTCGAAATTGAATGTATTTGTACCGAATTGTCTTTTTATTTCATTGACTTTTCCTTTTAAAACTATTTTTGATTTATTAATCAGAACAATATCATCACAAAGTTCTTCAACGGAAGCCATATTATGAGTTGAAAAAACTACGGTTGCACCTTCGTCTCTTAATTTCAGAATTTCTTCTTTAAGAGTATTTACATTAACGGGATCGAAACCGCTGAAAGGCTCATCAAATATTAATAATTCGGGTTTATGCAGCACAGTAGTAATAAACTGAATCTTTTGCGCCATCCCTTTTGAAAGCTCTTCAACTTTTTTATCCCACCAGGAAGTAATTTCAAATAGTTCAAACCATTTTTTTAATTCTCTCAAAGCGGTTTGTTTATCAAGACCTTTTAATCGAGCAAGATAAAGAGCTTGCTCACCTACTTTCATTTTTTTATAAAGCCCTCGCTCTTCAGGAAGATATCCGATTTGGGCTATATGTTCCGGCTTAAGCTTTTCGTCATTAAATAAAATATATCCGCTATCGGGAGCTGTAATTTGATTTAAAATTCTAATAAAAGTTGTTTTTCCGGCACCATTCGGACCCAGCAGTCCGAAAATGGAACCTTCCTTAATTGAGAAAGAGACACTATCAAGAGCCAAATGATTCTGATATTGTTTTCTAACGTCAACAGCTTTAATAATTTCCATAAATAAATTTTTAATCGAACATATCCTTAACTCTATCAAAGAAACCCTTATCCTTTATCGTATCCGGCGGATTAAAACTTGATGAATTTTTTAATTGTTCTATCATTTTAGTTTCTTCTTTAGTTAAATGTTTAGGTACCCAAACATTGACGCTCACTAATAAATCACCCTTTCCGTGATAATTAACGGAAGGCAATCCTTTTCCTTTAACTCTAAGCACTTTACCTGTCTGAGTTCCTGCAGGTATTTTAATCTTAACAGGATTTCCGAGAGTCGGAATTTCTAATGAAGCACCAAGAATTGCATCCGAAATATTTACAAATTTATCATACAGGATATTATTATTATCGCGTCTGAAAAGTTTGTGCGGAAGTTCTTCTATAACAACAAGCAAATCCCCGCTGATACCATTCATAGGACCGGCATTTCCTTTTCCGCTAACAGTTAACTGCATTCCTTCCGCCACGCCGGCAGGAATTTTTACAGAGATTACTTCATCCGATTTAACAATTCCGTCGCCACCGCATTTATGACATTTCTTAACAATAATTTTTCCTGTTCCTCCGCAATTCGGACACATCGAAACAACTTGTCTCACTCCAAAGAAACTTTGCTGTACACTTGAAACCTGGCCGGAACCACCGCAAGTGCTACAGGTTTGGTATCCCGAGCCTTTTTCAGCACCCGAACCGCTACATTCATCACATTTGATGTATTTACTGACTTTGATTTTCTTCTCAACTCCGGTAGCAATTTCTTCGAGAGTTAGAGCGAGCCTAACGCGAATATCTTTACCACGGTGAACTCTTTGACGACCACCGGTACGAGTACCTCCGCCAAAAAAACTTTCAAAACCGCCACCAAAGCCACCGCCGAAAATATCACCGAATCTGCTGAAAATTTCATTTATATCCATTTCAGAAGCAGTAAATCCGCCTCCAGCAGCACCTCGCATACCGTCATGACCGAATTGGTCGTATCTGCTTCGTTTATCCGGATCACTCAATACTTCATAAGCCTCAGCTGCTTCCTTAAATTTTTCTTCAGCTTCTTTATCTCCCGGATTTTTATCAGGGTGAAATTGAATAGCTTTCTTTCTGTAAGCAGATTTTATCTCTTGATCGGTAGCACCTTTAGCTACACCCAAAACTTCATAATAATCTCTTTTAGCCATTTATTTTTAACCTTTCTCGAATTAAATTAATTACCGACAACAACTTTGGCAATACGTATAACTTTATCATTCAATGTATAACCTTTTTCAGCCGTATCTATAATCTTATTTTTTTGATCTTCACAAGCTGCAGGAAAATTAGCAATCGCTTCATGAATATCAGGATCAAATTCTTCTCCGTTTGATTTCATTTCTTTCAAACCGCAACTTTGAAGTATTGTTCTGAATTTTTCAAAAATCAAATTAGTTCCTTCTTTCAAAGCATCAATATTGTTAAGATTTTCATAAGCTTTTTCGGCACGGTCAATATCATCAAGTATAGATAGTAGCTTTGAAATCACAGTTTCACTTGCAGTAGTGATAATATCAATTTTTTCCTTGGAAGTCCTTTTTCTATAATTATCAAATTCCGAAAAAAGACGCAAGTATTTATCCTTTGCTTCTGCCAATTCAGCACAAAGTTTTTCATTTTCTTCTGCCAATTTATCTGACTTATTTTTGGTAAAAGATTTTCTCTTTTTTGCACTTAAAATTTTATCATTTATTTCATCAAGATTTTCATCAGTAGATATGATATCATCTTCCTGATAATCCGAATTTTTTAAATCGTCATTCTCTATCATAATTGATCATATTAAAAAAATTTTGCATATAATTTATCAACTTTTCTGCCAAAAAAATCTTTTACGACAAGATGGCAGATTAATTAACATCTTTGATAAAAACAGATTAGTATTTTCAGACATTCGCCCTTACACAATTTATATAATTCCTCCGAACTCATCAATTCCGGTTATACAAAGTTCAACAAGCTTTCCATCAATATTGTACATTGCCGGTTTATTAAGTTTGTAAAGATTTTCCGTATAAATAGAAATGAGTTTCGCAGGATTGCTTTGCATGATTTTAAAATTTTCACTTGCCAAATCTATCAAATCTCTTAACAATTCATTTATTGACATATCATCTTTAGTTATTTTTTTGATTGAAGTCGCATGTGACAAATGCGCCGGAAAATCAATCTGATTAACGTTAATTCCGGATCCAATTATTGATGATTTAATTTCATCGCCGAAAATTTTATTCGAAATCAATATCCCGCAAATTTTATTATCATCAACATAAATATCATTAGGCCATTTGATTTTTATTTGATTATCAGGCGAAAGATATTTTTGCAAAAGTTGAAATATCGAAACCGAAATCGCAACAGTAATTAAATATTGATATTGCGGATGAATTCCCGGTTCAATAACGAAACTACACATAAGATTCTTACCGGATTCGGTTTCCCAAATATGTTCACCTCTACCCTTGCCGCTCGTTTGTTTTTCCGAAACCACAACAAAAGGAATTTTTTCCTGACTGTTCAATAATCTTTGAGCCTCAAGGTTTGTGGAATCAACTGATTTGTATGAGATAATTTTCATAGATATAATAACGGGTTTCTGAGTTAGCGGATAATTGATTTAAGATTTTAGAAAGGTTGAAACTATTAAAAAATATATTTTTCTTTAACGATTTTATTTTCAATCAATTTTCATTTAAAAATTTCATACTCAATTATCAAATATAAATTTTTAATTCTTAATTAAAATAAGATCCAGCCTTCCAACATTTATGCCTTGGCTTCCGGTTTGGGCAATGTAAACTTTTTTTCCGTTTTTATTCGGAGCTTCTTGAGGCTTTTCCAAGAAAGTATGAGAATGCCCACCAATAATGACATCAATAAATTCACTTTGCCGTGCAAGCGCATAATCGTTTATCTTACCTTCATCATCACCGAAACCAAGATGCGATAAACATATTACCAGATCGCAATCAAGCTTATTTTTCAGCAAATCGGACAACTCATTAGCAACCTCAAAAGTATTTTTATAAACAATTCCTTTGATATTTTTCTCAAAAGTAAAACCTTTCAGACTTACTCCTAACCCAAAAACACCTATTCTTAATCCGGATTTTTCAATTATTATATAAGGTTTGACATGATTTTTAAGAACAGTTGCACTAAAATCGTAATTAGCATTAACGAAAGGAAAATCAGCCAATTCAATAAGTTCGAGAAGATTATCCATACCAAGATCAAACTCATGATTGCCGAAAGTTGCAACATCGTAACCAATAGCATTCATCATATCAATTTCGGTTCTTCCTGAAAAAAGATTATAATAAGGAGAGCCTTGCGAGAAGTCGCCGGCATCAAGCACAATCACATTTTGCTCTTCAGCACGCACTTTATTGACATAGGTGGAAATTCTAACCATTCCACCGTTTCCGGCACGATAACCGCCGGCATTATCGTCAAAAGTTTCCACCTGACTATGCATATCGTTTGTGTGAAGAATTACAAGTTTAACTTCTTCCTGACAGTAAGAGAAAAAGGCGAAAAAAAAGAGAACGAATATAGTTAAGTATGTTTTTTTCATTTTTATATAATTTATGGACATTCGGTTTTATCCATTTAAGTTAATTGTTAATTATTCTTCCATCTTTTTTGGAATCAACCGGTGAGTTATTATAAACATATTTTGCGACCGCATCTCTGATGAGAATAGGAGAATCATACCTGTTCACCGCATTCTTCAAAACTTTCATATTATCATTTCCTTCGGCAATAAAATCTATAGTTCCTATTTTGTAAATCTTTTCATTATCAATAGTTTTACCATCTACAAGCAAGGTTTTAATTTCCTTGTTTTCAATAACTAATTTTACACGACTCAGACATTGGACGTTTGTAGCAGCAAAATCCTCAAAAAGTTGCTTAAGAAAATTACCCTTAATCTCAACAATAGTTACATGATTTTCAAAAGGAAATACCTTAAAAATATCTCCTAAAGTAATTTCGCCTTGAGGTAAAGAAGTCCTTAACCCGCCCCTATTCATCAATCCCATATCAACTTTCGTATCAAAAATTTCTTCGGCAGCAGTAGCAATAATATCAGCGGCAAAGTTTCCGAGCACACTTTCTTCCCGAAGCCCTTTATCCATAAAAACCTTGCTGTAGCCAATTACAGAATCCAATATCGTAACAGTGTGTGCTTTGTACACATTCAAAATACTGTCTGCAATCGGATCCTTATTCTCATCAAAAGATTTATCCATAAGAACATTATAACCGTCCAAAGATTTGAGTTCGTAGCTTGCTCTTTTCGTTCCACAACCCAAGAAAAGAACAACCAACAGAGTAACAAGAAGATAAAAATAATTTTTTCTCATTTTAAGTTTAATATTTGGCTTGCAAAGATACGAATTTGATACGATAATATATTATATTATCAGCAATATTATCACCTCGTATATTTCGATTCATATAAATCTACTCGGACTTGGACCTCAATAGAAAAGAACATTTCTTTTGTAAAACAAAAACTTCGTGGGGGTACCATTGTAATTAATATGAATGTCCTACGGACAATCATTGTCATGTTGTACATTTTCCTATTCGTATGTATCGCCTAACGGCGAAAAATATTGAGCTGCATTGACGGGATTATAAATATTAAACTTCTATTGATGCCAGGTGTTTGCAATATTAGTGGTATGATTGCCGCAATTCTCAAATATCCAAATGCTTTCGGATTTGAATGTATCGCCTAACGGCGAAAAATATAGAACTGCACTCACACGGAATTATACATATTATATTTTTATTGATGTTAGATGTTTGCATTATTAGTGGTATGATTGCTGCAATTCTCCAATATTCAAATGCTTTCGGATCGGTATGTATCGCCTAACGGCGAAAAATATTGAGCTGCATTGACGGGGATTATAAATATTAAACTTCTATTGATGTCTGATGTTTGCAATATTAGTGGTATGATCGCGAATAATTATATCATATAATATATAATATGCTGACACGAACTATCTAACTTTTTCCTTTTTGTGTCTTTGTACATTTCTTATATAATAATCAATTAAATTTTAAATACAAGGCATAGAGGTAATCCGACAACCTATTTACAAAGGACAGCACAAATTCTTTTTCGTGAAAGTCTTCGTGTATTGCGGTAATACATCTTTCGGCACGACGGCAAACTGTACGGCAGATGTTGATCTGCGCCGACAATACATTATTTGCCGGAATACTGAATTCGAATTGCTTAGGTAAACTCACAGCTATCCTATCAATCTCAACTTCCATAAGCTTTATCAAAGCATTATTAGGTCCGGAAAATTTGCTGCTAATCTCTTCTGAAGCACATGCTATATATGCCGAAATATCAAAAATCGTTTTTTGTATTACTTCAATAAAATCATGTAGATTATCAGGAATTTCAAAAGTCTTTATCAATCCCAGATATGCATTTAACTCATCTAATGTTCCGTAAGTCTCAACTCTTTCATCGCACTTTTCAACTCGTTTATTACCGATTAATGAAGTCATTCCTTTGTCACCGGTTTTAGTATATATTTTCATAGTTAATATTATTTTTGTTTTGGATTACGAATTTAAATTCATTATCGAAAGAACTTAATTGCAAGAAAATTCATATTTTTTCGGAATTATATAATTTACATTTTAATTTTATGGCAAGTGCGAATCGACAATACTTTCAATTTTATCAGTTTGATTTCTTCATTCTAATTATTTATTTCTTGGAACGTTCGCTATATCAGACACAATTTGTCCGTCCACCATCCTTATTATTCTATGTGCATGAGCCGCTATGTCTTCTTCATGAGTAACGATTATTATAGTATTGCCGGCTTTGTGAATTTCTTCTATCAAACCCATTATTTCAAGAGAAGTTTTGGTATCTAAAGCGCCTGTAGGTTCGTCGGCCAGGATAAGACTCGGATTATTAATAAGCGCGCGGGCCGTTGCAACACGCTGTTTTTGTCCGCCCGACAATTCGCTGGGTTTGTGTTCCATTCTGTCGGATAAGCCAACCTTATCTAAAACATTTATAGCATTCTTTTCTCTCTCGTGTTTCGGAATTCCGGCATAAATCTGCGGAAGCATTACATTCTCAAGAGCAGTTTGTCGCGACAGCAAATTAAAAGATTGGAAAATAAATCCTATTTCCTTATTCCTAATTGCAGCTAATTCTTCATCTCCTATATTGCTTACATCTTTACTGTTGATATAATAATGCCCTGACGATGGTGTATCAAGGCAACCGATAATATTCATCAAAGTCGATTTTCCGGAACCCGAAGGCCCCATTAAAGCAACATATTCGTTTTTATTGATTATTAGCGAAATGCCGCGCAAAGCATTCACAGTAATCGTTCCCATATGGAAGTCTTTGGTAATATTTTCGAGACGAATGATTTCTTTATTCATAAATTTGATTTAAAGATTTAAGGATTTAAAATTTCAAAGATTTATTCTGTACTCCGGATTATATAATTTCGACATAAAAATTTATCTTTCAACAAAATACCTTAGGCAATATCATGAAATTCTATATAATTTAATATCAATAATTGTTTTCATTAACTTTCATCGTTATAAAATATTTCATTTTTCAAATTACAAATATTTAGTTTCTTTCAATGTACAGCTATCTGTAACTTTTTAAAACAAATTGGGCCGTAACCCTCGAGATTTGAGACAAAAGCACATTCTCAGCATCCGCAAATTCCGCCAGATTCTCGTCGGAATAATGTCTTAAAGTCACTAACAACACATTGGAATTATATTTTACTTTGAAGTTATCTTTTAATCTCGAATACATTTTGCTGCAGGCGAATTCGTCATAAGCGGCACAGAAGGAAATTTTCAGCGCCGACATTTGTATCAATCCGATATTCACATTACAATCGTCAGCACAATCGTATATAAGTTTGATATGGTTTGAATTGATTAAAGCTCGCGAACGAGGTTCGCAGGTATAAAGTATCTGATTCTCCGATAGGATTTTTATCGGAGGATATTTTTCTTCGGAAGTGTTAAAAAGATAAGTACCTTGTCTATCTACATTAATGAAAGAACGCACTTGCATTTTGATATTCTTATCCTGCAAAGCAAATAAAGTTTTCTCATGCAGCACTTTCGCTCCGAAAAACGAGAGTTCTATCATTTCAGAGTAACTCATCTTATTAATCTTAACGGCGGGACCGAATATTGGTTTAAGGTTTTGGATTACGGCTTCCGATTTTTCTAATTCAGAACTGAAGTTAGACATTATCACTTTTTCCCCATTCCCTCTCGTCGTTGCATATAACTGCATTTTCGGATCGGCACTGTAAATTCCGTCAACATCTTTCCAGAATATAATTTCCGAAGCATTGGAATAAGCAGCTATAAGTCCGGCAGAATAATCAGAACCTTCGCGACCCAAAGTAACTGATTCGCCACTATAAGCTCCTGCAATAAATCCTTGTGTAATCAAAAACTTATTATTATTCAAACTTATAGCATCTTCTATGCTTCGTTTCGAAAGCACAGTATCGACATTTCCGGCACGCCAATTATCATCCGAAGTAAAAAGTTTTTCCGCATCAAGCAATTTCACATCAAAACCGCAATGCTTCAAATAACTTTCCAGAATAAAAGAAGAGAAACGTTCGCCAAAGCTCACAACCTGATCGTAGAAAAATGAATAATAATCCTTCGAAGTTGTAACAATAACATTCAAACATTCAACAAATAATTCAAAGAGCAATTTGTATGAGTCCTTATCTTCCGGCAATAAATCATAAATAAGAGCTAAATGTTCATTTTTCAGCTCTTCAAACAAATCAATAAAATCTTCTCTTTCGAAAGCTCTATTTGTAATAATTTCCAACTTGTTTGTTGTTTTCCCCATAGCCGAAATAACGATAAATACGCGCTCGTCATCTATTGACTTCAACAATGACGGTACTCTGCGAATACTTTCGGCATCTTTAACCGATGCTCCTCCGAATTTATGAACTATCATATCAAATGCAAAGATACTTTTTATTACCTTTGCACGGTGAAATCTGATAAGAAAAATTTAATTCCGGAGTTATATTCATCGTTTCGTATCTCCGGTGAATTTGAGACTATTCTGAACTCGTCTGAAAAACGTATTATGCTCAAAGGACTCAGCGGGTCTGCTTTAGCTGTTTACCATTCGGCTTTTTTGACTAAAAATGATATGCTGAATTTGGTAATTATGCCTGATAAGGAAACTGCCGCTTACTATTACAACGATCTGGAAAATCTTTCGGGCGAAGTGGGTATGGACATCGAGAAAAAGACGGTTTTATATTTCCCGAATTCATTTACTTCCGCAAATAATATTCATGAAAAGGATAATTTGAATTTGCTTTCGCGGATTGAAGCGGTAAAAAGACTTTCGAAAGGATGTAAAAAAACTACGATTATTACTTATCCGGAAGCAATTGCAGAGAAAACGATATCCCCGAAAGATTTGAACCAAAATAATTTTGTTATAAAGGAAAATTCGGATAGCAGTCTTGATGATGTTTTTGATTATTTGACGGAAAACGGATATGACAGGGTTGAATTTGTTGTTGAGCCCGGACAGTTTTCGCTGCGCGGAAGTATTCTCGACATTTATTCTTTCAGCAATGAATATCCCTTCCGAATTGAATTCTTCGGCGATGAAATCGAATCGCTTAGAAGTTTTAATCCCGTTGATCAAATCTCGGTTAAAAAGCATAAATCTATTACAATCTTTCCTTCATTTAATAATGAAGACAGATTTCACAAACAATCAATAATTGAAACTCTACCGGATGATTCGATTGTTTTTGTTCAGGATATTGATCTGATTGTTTCGCAGGTCGAAAGGCTTTATGAAAAATCTTCCGATGATTTTTCCATAGATAATGAAAAATTCATCAAATCTATCCTAAAACATAAAGTAATCTTAACAGGGATTAATTCAAGTTTTAAAGAGCCGCAAATATTTGAATTTCACACAAAACCGCAAATAGACATAAATAAAAATTTCGATATTCTTCTCGAACACCTTTTAGAATCCACAAGCCAAGGAAAAAGTATTTATATTTGTTCGGAAACAGCTACGCAAATAACTCGTATCAAACGAATTATAGAAGAAATTCTGGGAGACGACATGGATATTGTCAATTGCAATTACATAGAATTATCTATTCACAGCGGATTTATTGATGAGGATAATTTGATTGTAATGCTTACGGATCATCAAATTTTCAACAGATATCATAAATTCAATTTAAGAGACCGATTTAATCGCCGGCAAGTCAATGCAATACAAGAACTCTCGACTTTATCGCCGGGCGATTACGTAACGCATATCGATTATGGTGTAGGAAAATTTGCCGGACTTGAGAAAATTATCAATAACGGCAGAGAGCAGGAAGCAATGCGCATTGTTTACGCTAATAACGACTTACTTTACGTAAACATTCATTCTTTATATAAAGTTTCGAAATTTGCCGGCGGTGACGGCCACGAGCCAAAGCTTAACCGTTTGGGTTCAAGCGTTTGGAATACGTTAAAGACCAGCACAAAGAAGAAGGTTAAGGACATTGCAAAAGAGTTGATTAAGCTTTATGCCGAAAGAAAATCGGCGGAAGGTTATGCATTTTCGCCGGACACTTACATGCAACACGAACTCGAAGCGTCTTTTATGTACGAAGACACGCCGGATCAAGTTAATGCAACACTCGATGTAAAAGCCGATATGGAGAAACCTTATCCTATGGAACGACTGATTTGCGGTGATGTTGGTTTCGGAAAAACGGAAATTGCAGTCAGAGCGGCTTTTAAAGCGGCGGCGGATTCTAAACAAGTTATTGTCTTAGTGCCGACAACAATTCTCGCGATGCAACATTATAATACTTTCTCGGCACGACTAAAAGATTTTCCGGTAAAAGTAGATTACCTCAACCGTTTCCGCAGTTCCGCAGAGCAAAAGAAAGTTCACGAAAGCGTTGAAGCCGGAAAAACTGAAATTCTTATCGGAACGCACATCGTTCTCAATAACAAAATCAAATATAAAGACCTTGGTTTGCTGATAATTGATGAAGAACAAAAATTCGGCGTTGCCGCCAAAGAAAAAATCAGACATTTAAAAACCAATATCGATACGCTTACTTTATCGGCAACGCCGATACCTCGTACTTTGCAGTTTTCTTTGATGGGGGCGCGTGATATGTCAATCCTGCAAACCCCACCGCCGAACCGTCAACCGGTTACAACGGAAGTTCATGTTTTTGACGATAAGGTTATTAAAGATGCCATTGATTACGAGATAAATCGCGGAGGACAAGTCTTTTTCGTGCACAACAGAATACAAAACATTGAAGATGTAGCCGGAATTTTACGTAAAATTATACCCGGAATTACCATTGCTATCGCACATGGTCAAATGGACGGCAAGGATCTGGAAAAGATAATGATAGATTTTATTGACGGGAGATATGATGTGCTGCTTAGCACTAAAATCATTGAGTCTGGATTAGACATTCCGAATGTGAATACAATAATTATTAACGACGCAAACACATATGGTCTCAGCGAGTTACATCAATTACGCGGACGTGTTGGAAGATCCAATAAAAAAGCTTTCTGCTACTTGATTGCACCTCCGCTGACTTTGCTTACCGATGATGCCAGAAAACGATTAAAAGCTATTGAAGAGTTTTCCGAATTAGGAAGCGGCTTTAATATTGCCATGCGCGACTTGGATATTCGTGGTGCCGGGAACATTCTCGGAGCCGAACAATCTGGGTTCATCAGTGATATCGGGTTTGAAGTATATCAGAAAATCTTAAATGAAGCGCTGTCGGAATTAAAATCCGAAAACATTACAGACAGTCCGCAAGATATGCTTGACGAACGAAGTTACAGCAACGACTGTCAGGTTGATACCGATATCGAAGCTTTAATTCCTGATGATTACGTTTCCAATCTTTCCGAAAGAATGCGGATTTACAGAGATATTAACGAATTTCAAAGTGATGAAGATTTCGCAGAATATCAGGTTAAACTCACCGACAGATTCGGGAAAATGCCGGCACAACTTTTCACTCTCTTTGAAGTTTTGAAAATCAAACTTATAGCAAAAAAACTTGGTATTGAAAGAGTTATTTTCAAAAACGGGATTTTAAAATTTTATTTTCTTTCCTCCGACAATCAGGCCTTTTATAACTCTGAGACTTTCAACAGAATTTTGGATTATGTAACAAGTAATCCGAGTAAATGTCGCGTTGGTGACAAAAACGGGAGAATGACTTTGGAAATTATACGGAAGACGTATGACAAAGAGTTTACCTTTACATACATCAGGCAGTTTCTCAACAAATTACTCTATTGTGATGAATAAACTTCAAAACAAAATATTTAAATTTAGAAGAAAGTTTTACTACTATTTCCGGGGGCACGGCAAATATAAAACTCATTCTCAATACGTTTACGATCTATACACTCAATGTTTAAAACCTAACAGGTATTTAGACTTAGAAAGTTATATTTCAAAAATAGAGGATTTCATCGCAAGGCAATCAATCAAGTGCGATTACATGATCATGCGAAATATCAATTCATCTCCAGAAACTTTAAAAGAGTGGCGAAAACGTATCTCCGATCATAATGGTTTGAGTGTAGAAATTTATAGGCTGGGGATAATATTTTATAATGAAGGTTTTAAGAAACAAGAGCATGTAATTAAAAGGTAATTTTTAAAACAATTATTATCAACACATCCTATTATCTTCCCAAAAACACAACTAATCCAACCGCTAAATTCAAATTTTTATAAAAAACAGGAACCGTATTAGAAAAGCTACTCATTCCTCGAGTTGTGGTTATGGTATATTCCTGAGAAAATTCGCTGTAATTTAATTCGACATTCAAGCCGAAACGACCTTCGGATCTAAATTTAGCACCTATAGCTAAGTAATATGAAAAATTCCAATCGGAAGCAGACTGGGTAACTTCTTTATAGGAAATATCGTTCACGGTATATTCGCAGGTAAATTCCGGATATTTAGAATAAAAGGGACCGAATCCGGCTTCCATAGAAAAATAAACATTGTTTACTATCGGTATCGAAAAGAAAATTGCCGGACAAGAATATGCCGTTAAATAATAATCGTTTGTAGAAAAATTGAAGTTATAAACAGCATTTTCCGAAACATTATACGCATCATTAAACGCCTGATTTAATTTATTTACAGCAAGAAAATTCTGTGAAACCGAGCCTCGTATACCTATTCCCAGAAATTTTATAAAAAACCAAGCCCCGTTAATAGAAATGTTAACTCCGGGATTCGCAAATCCTGCCACTTTGTATTCCGAATTGCCGGTTAACGGTAGTTTCGGTTCATTGGGTTGATACGGATAGTTGTAGTTTCCATATATTGTTTTATGCGAATATCTTCCGGCCGGAAAAGCACATCCGACATTTAAAGAAATAAAGGACTGTGCATTTCCTCTGAAATACGCCAAAATATCCTGCGAAAAAAGAGGACTTAAAGAGAATAGCAAAATTACAACTATAATTGTACGTTTAATCATCAGAAATTTATTTTTCTATCTGCAAATTTATTACTTTTGTACTTATAAACAAGCCAAACTTATAATGAAAGTCTTAAAATTTTTATTTATCAGTATAATAATTGCCTCTACGAATTATATTTATTCTCAAGAAATCCCAAGTATTACAATAAATTTAAAACACGATAAAAACAAAGACAGTGTTTTGTACCTTTGCTATACTTACGGCGATAAATTATTTCTTCTTGATTCTGCCGAGTTTAAAAATAATAAATATATTTTTAGATATGATAAAATGTACCCATCTGGAGTATATTATATTTTTAATCAAAACAAAAATAAAATATTTGATTTCTTGATCGATAATAATTATAAAGATTTTGAAATCATTGCCGATGTGAAAAATCTTCCTTCAAGTTTATCAGCAAAAAATTCTAAAATTAATTCGGATTATTTTGACTATAAGCGTTTTATCGCTCTAAAACAAAATGAGATTAATCCTTATATTCAGAAATTAGCTCTTGAAGAACGCGAAAGTGAAACATATAATCAAATTATAAGAGAAATAAATTTAATTAATGAGCAAGTTTACAATCATATCAGAAACATCGCCGCTGAAAATCAGGATAATATTTTGGGATTGATTCTATTAGCTAATCTACCGATAGAAAGTGTAAAAGCTGAAGACTCTTCTTTGAGTGAAGAAGAAGTTTACTTAATGTATCTGGATAATTTCTTTGAAAATTTTAAGGTTGAGGATGAGCGATTATTAAGAACTCCTATTTTTCAAGAAAAAATCAATATTTTTTTGGATAGAATGACAATTCAAAACCCAAAATATATAATAATCTCAGTTGATAAACTTATTGAACGCGTTATTAATTCCGAAGAAGTTTTGAAATATCTTCTTTGGCATGTTACCGCGAAATACGAAGAATTACTTCACAAAAACATCGGCTATGATTCTGTTTTTGTGCATATTATTGACAAATATTATGTGCAGGGTGTAGATACATGGTCATCAAAAAGTTTGGTGGATGCGCTAATCGGCAAAGCCAACGAGATGCGTACGACTTTAACTGGCGAAAAAGTTCCCGATATTAAATTACTTGATAAAGATAAAAGACCTATTAATTTATATTCTATTGATAACCCGTTTACTCTGATTTACTTTTGGACAGATGACTGTGCCAATTGTAAAAAAGTTACTACGGACTTATTGAAAGTTTACAGAGATTTTAAGGATGAATACGGATTAGAAATTTTTGGGGTTTACGCAGGAAATACTTTTGATAAAATGTTGGAATATATTAACACCAATAGTATTCCATGGGCAAATGCTTACTTACATTCTAACCAGGATATTGATTATGTGTATTTATTTGACATACATTCAACGCCGTATTTATTATTGTTAGATTTTGACAAGAAAGTTATTGCAAAGCGATTTATACCTGAAGACTTGGAAAGTTTGCTTCAGCGGAATAGCAAGCAATAATTCCGTATTAAAATCGCCGTCATATAAAGAAATGAAAGATTCTGTTCTTATATTTCTATATTATTTCCTAATTATTCTTAATTCCTACCTTCTAATTTCTAATTTTTTCATATCTTTACGGAATAATTTTAAAATTTCTAATTAAATACTAATCAAATATTTAAATAATGCAAAAGTTATTATTATTAGGAGATGAAGCAATTGCACAGGGAGCATTGGATGCAGGACTTTCAGGAGTTTATGCTTATCCCGGCACTCCGTCAACGGAAATAACAGAATACATTCAACATTCGAAACAAGCAGCGGATAACGGTGTACATCGCGACTGGTCGTCGAATGAGAAAACAGCTATGGAAGCTGCAATCGGTATGTCGTATGCTGGTAAAAGAGCATTAGTATGTATGAAACATGTAGGATTAAATGTTGCCGCCGACGCTTTTATGAACGCTGCTATTGTTGGCGCTAATGGCGGACTTGTTATTCTTTCCGCTGATGATCCGTCTATGCATTCTTCTCAAAACGAACAAGATTCAAGAGTATTCGGAAAATTTGCTTTAATCCCGATGCTTGAACCCAGCAATCAACAAGAATGTTACGATATGGTTCAGTATGCTTTCGATTTTTCCGAAAAATATAGAGTACCCGTTCTTATGAGAATTACAACCCGCCTTGCACATTCAAGAGCAGGTGTTATCCGTAAAAATCCGAGAAAACAGAATGAAATTCACATTCCGGAAAATCTAAGACAATATGTTTTGCTTCCGGCCATATCAAGAAAAAATTATAAAGAACTGTTGCTCAAACAAAATGATTTCATCAATAATGCAATAAATGACGGATGGAACACATTAACAATGGGTAGCAATAAAAAATACGGAATTATTGCCGCAGGATTAGGCTACAACTATCTCATGGAAAATTTTCCCGATAGAAATATCCCCTACTCTGTTCTGAAAATTACTCAATATCCGCTTCCTACCGATATGCTGATCAAATTAGCAACAGAAACCGAAGAACTTATTGTTATGGAAGACGGTTATCCGTTTATTGAAGAGCAAATCAAAAGTTTAATTCCTTCCTCATTAATTGTTCACGGCCGTTTAGACGGAACTTTACCGAGAGATGGTGAGTTAAATCCTAATCTTATAGCAAAAGCTTTAAAAATAGACAAAGGTGAATTCAATGTTATTCCTGAAGTTGTAAAACCTCGTCCACCGAAATTGTGCGACGGTTGCCCGCATATCAATTCATATCTCGCTTTAAATGAAGCTTTAAAAGATTACACTCCGGGAAGAGTTTTCGCAGATATAGGTTGCTACACATTAGGTGCACTACCTCCTTATAATGCAATTAACACATGTGTTGATATGGGAGCATCAATAACTATGGCGAAAGGCGCAACAGATGCAGGTATTTTGCCGGCGGTAGCTGTTATCGGCGATTCCACTTTCACCCATTCCGGAATGACCGGATTACTTGATGCCGTATGGGAAAAATCACCAATAACAATTATGATACTTGATAATTCTACAACTGCAATGACCGGCGGGCAAGATTCCAATGCTTACACCAAACTTGAAAGCATTTGCAAAGGTCTTGGCGTTGAAGAAAATCATATTAAAATCATCAATCCTCTACCGAAATTTCATGAAGAAAATGTAAAAACAATTAAGGAAGAACTTGATTATAACGGTGTTTCTGTAATTATTCCTAAACGTGAGTGCATTCAAACAATTGGTAAGAAGAAACGTACGTGTTAAACACTAAATGTGAATGATGATTCGAAAACAATAATACAAAATCCGATTTTTTGAATCTGAAATTGAAATGAATATTTATGAATAATAAAAAAAATTGAAATGAAAACAGACATAATATTAGCAGGTGTAGGCGGACAAGGAATTTTATCGATTGCAGCTACGATTGGTACGGCTGCTATTGACAGAGGTTTATATATTAAGCAAGCCGAAGTCCACGGGATGAGTCAGAGAGGTGGCGACGTGCAATCACATTTGAGATTATCCGACAAGCCGATTGCTTCGGATTTAATTCCTCAAGGCGGTGTTGATTTAATTTTATCTGTTGAACCGATGGAAGCCTTAAGATATGTAAATATGCTCAGTAAAAACGGCTGGATTGTTACGAATAAATCTACATTTATTAACATTCCTAATTATCCTGATGCTGAAGATATTTATTCGGAAATTAGAACATTTAAAAACAGTATTATTATTGATGCCAATCAAATAGCCAAGGATTTAGGCTCCGTGAAAGCTGCCAACATCGTGATGTTAGGTGCCGGTGCAAGATTTATCGATATGCCTTACGAAGCTTTTGAAAAAGCGATCAGAGATATTTTCGAAAGAAAAGGTGAAAAGATTGTTGAAATGAATCTTAATGCTTTGAAAGCGGGCGCAAAAGCAACGGAAGAATACTTGAATAACTGATAATTATTTTACAGATAATAAAAAAGCCGGTATTTATAAAAAATTACCGGCTTTTTTGTTATTTATAAATGTTTACTCTTTAATTACCTTAAAGCTTTGTTTACCTATATTCACAAAATAGATTCCCGAATCAAGATCACTAATATCCACTTCCGAATTACGCGTTTTTAAAACTGTTTTTCCTTGTATGTTATATATAATTATTTGTTGTTCATCAACATTATTATCTACATAAAATTTATTCTTTACAGGGTTCGGATAAATATATAATTTTGGTTCATCTTTATCATCAATACCCCAATAAATATTAATTGATGCGGTTACTTTTGCAGGATGTTCGGAAGCGGAAATAATATACGAATTACTTACAGTTACTATATACATTCCTTGTTTTAAGAAAGTAATATCCCCACCGGCAATAACATAATCCTCATTTTCAATTGCTTCGACATCATTTAATATCACTTCAAAAAGTGTTCCGGCACCATTAAAAGCATCATCAAATGTATATGCATCATTTTCTTCAGAATATGGAATTTCTATTAAAGTTTGTGTTCCTATATATGCTATTCCGGAAAAATTATCCGAAATATCTTTTATACCTGACATCGAAATCAAATTATCATAACAATGCAGAGTAGTTAAAGAAATGTTTTCGCTAATATCCAGACTTGTTAAGTTATTCGACCAACAAGATAAGAATTCCAAGGCTGTATTTGCACTAATATCAAGGCTTGTCAATTGATTTTCATGACATAACAAATGTGTTAATTTCAGATTCGCACTAACATCCAAACTTGTCAGGTTATTAGTATAACACATTATTTCGGTTAATTCCGGCGCATTACTAACATCCAAACTTGTTAATTCAATTTCGATAAATCTAACTGCAAGAAGATTTATATTTTGATTTGTTGCTTCAATATTAACCTCATAATTATTAGAATTACTGTAGGTATGTTTTAAATCAATTGGATAAATACCAAAACCATTATAATATTCTTCACTTCCATCTCCCCATTTAACTAAAATAACATTAATACCAGAAGTTGCAAAAACACCAAATTTTTGTTCCGCATCTTGAGTCGCATTCCAGGTAAAAACAATTTTTTGTTGGCCAAAGACAGTAATATTAATAAGAAACAGTAATATTGAGATTATAGTCTTTGAGGATAGATTTCTTATCATAATTCATATATTTTTGTTAATAATTAAAGATATTATTTTGCAAATATATAAAACTACATGAAAAAATAGGAAAATAATTTTTATAATACGTATAAACAATCTCGAATAATCGTACTACATTTCAAGGCTTTAAATGATTCTATCAACACGTCTTTCTACAAATATATAATATCCAGAATGGATTATGCAGGCAATCGTACTCCTTAATTAAGATGAAATCATACTTTATAGAGATTCAACAGACCATTACTCCATAATTTTTAACTCTTAATTCTTAGTCAAATGCTTATGCATTCCTGTTGCCGCCTTTCGTCCGTCGCCCATAGCGAGGATTACAGTTGCTCCGCCTCGTACTATATCGCCGCCGGCAAACATGTCATTAATATCAGTCTGATTATTTTCTTCATTAACAATGATTGTTCCCCATTTGCTAACATTTAAATTTTTCTCAACCATAGGAATCAAGGGGTTAGGAGAAACTCCGATTGCAACAACAACCAAATCAACATCAACATCCGTAAATTCATTTGTAGCAACAGGTTTTCTTCTACCGGAAGCATCGGGTTCTCCGAGAATCATCTTTTGAAGACGCATTTTATTAACATGTCCGGTTTCATCGGCAAAATATTCCGTCGGATTATGCAAATTCATAAACACAATACCTTCTTCCATAGCATGTTTTACTTCCTCAACTCGCGCAGGCATTTCTTCACGAGAACGGCGATAAATAATCATTGCTTCGGCGCCGAGGCGTTTTGCAATACGAACAGAATCCATAGCAGTATTACCTCCGCCGATCACAGCAACGCGTTTGCCGATAAAAACAGGAGTATCGTAATTTTCATCAGAAGCTCTCATCAAATTTACTCTCGTAAGATATTCATTGGACGAAAGAATTCCATTGAAATTTTCACCGGGAATATTCATAAAATTAGGTAATCCGGCGCCGCTGCCGATAAAGAATCCTTTAAAACCCTTCTCTCTCAAATCATCGAAAGAAGACGTTCTTCCCAAAAGAAAGTTCTTTTCAAATTTCACTCCGAGGTGTTTCAGGTTTTCAATCTCAAAATCAACAATACTGTTCGGAAGACGAAATTCAGGAATTCCGTACTTCAGAACGCCGCCTATTTCGTGTAAAGCCTCAAAAACAGTAACATCATAACCTAATTTTGCCATGTCGCCGGCAAAAGATAAAGACGCCGGACCAGAGCCGCAAGTTGCAACTTTTATTCCGTTCGACTTAGCAATATACGGAACACAACGCTTTCCTGATTCTCTTTCCAAATCAGCAACATAACGTTCAAGATAACCAATAGCAACCGGTTCTTTTTTCATTTTGAGTTGAAGAAAACAATTTGCTTCGCATTGTTTTTCCTGCGGACAAACTCTTCCGCAAACGGCAGGTAAAGCATTAGATTCTTTTAATGATGCAATTGATTTATCAAATTCTCTATCTTCAATATATTTTACAAAAGTGGGAATATCAATATTAACGGGACAGCCTTCAATGCAAGTCGGATTTGCACAATCCATACAACGGGAAGCCTCCCTAACCACCTGTTCTTCCGTTAATCCCATATTAACTTCCTTATCAAGCCATTTAATACGTTCATGCGGATCAAGCTCATTCATTTTAACCCTGTCAATAGCAACGCGGTCTTTTGCCGGCATTTTCTTACGGAGAATTTCTCTCCATTCTTCATTACGTCTATTATTCATGGCATTTACAGGATTTAGAATGATTATATTTTTCAAAAGCTTTAGTTTCTAACGATTTATACGCATTTAACCGCATCACAAGTTCATCGAAATCAATTTGATGAGCATCGAATTCCGGACCGTCAACACAAGTAAATTTTGTAGTACCGCCAACTGTTACACGGCAAGCCCCACACATTCCTGTTCCATCAACCATAATAGCGTTTAAGCTCGCTTGCGTGGGAATATTATACTTTTTCGTAGTCAGAGCAGCGTATTTCATCATTACAGCCGGACCAATCGCAATACATTCGTCGATTTTTTCTCTTTGAAGAACTTCTTCGGCGCCATGAGTAACTAAACCTTTTCTGCCGTGAGTACCGTCATCGGTCATAATAATTAACTCATCAGAATATTCCTTCATTTCATCCTGCAAGATAATAAGTTCTTTAGACCTGCAAGCAAGAATAGTTATAACTTTGTTTCCGGCTTCTTTAAAAGCCTTAACTATAGGGTACAGAGGAGCTATTCCCACACCGCCTCCGAGAGCAAGAACTGTTCCGGCTTTATGAATGTGAGTGGCTTTACCGAGCGGACCGACCAAATCTAAAAGATAATCTCCCGCATTTAGTTTGCACATTTTAGCGGAGCTTACACCAACATTTTGAATAATAAGACTTATTGTTCCTTTTTCCACATCGCTATCAACGATTGTAAGAGGTATTCTTTCACCTTTTTCATCTAATCGGAATATTATAAAATTACCCGGTTTTCTTGAAACGGCAATTTCGGGAGCTTCAACTTCGAAGCGGTAGATTTTTTCCGACAATTGTTTTTTTTCAACTATCTTATTCATATATTAACTATAGATTTTAAATTTTGGAGAAAAAAAAAGGCATGTTTTCACATGCCCCTATATTCTTCTTTTTTTTCACAATTAGTATTTTATAAAGTATTCACTTTGTGGGTCAACTTAGATTTTAAGTTTGCGGCTTTATTTTTATGAATAATTTTTTTCGATGCCATTTTATCCAACATTGAACACATTTGCGGAAGTTTTTCTACTGCTTCTGCTTTGTCTGTAAGTAATCTGAATTTTTTCACCGCATTACGCATTGTTTTAGCATAGTATCTTCTATGCAATCTGCGTTTTTCGTTTTGTCTTATTCTTTTAAGAGCTGACTTATGATTTGCCATATATAAATAAAAAATTTGTTGTAGTCCATAGCGGAATCGAACCGCTGTTTCCAGGATGAAAACCTGACGTCCTAACCCCTAGACGAATGGACCAATCAATTTGATAAGTCAAAGAACAATTTTTATTATCAAATGCGAGTGCAAAGATATAACAATTTTTGAATACAGAATACTTTTTTGAATATTTTTTTTGAATATTTTTTATAACATTGATTATGAGAAATATTTTATATTCTGATATTCGTATTATAAGTTCTAAAAGTTTCGACTATATTTTTAGCGAAACAAGAATTTCATGAATTCGAATTACTACATTTTCAAAACTTTAGATATAAATATCAAATCATTTAAATGAAAATATTTTAAAACCTCATTTAATCAACTTATATTTTTCATCTAACTTTCAACTATTCCTTATCAGGATTAAAAGTAAATCCCATTCTTTTGGAAGTTTTGATTTGCATAAAATCTCTGATTTGGATGAATTGGTCAACTGTAATCTCTTGTAACAATTCATAATCAGGAACTAATGGAGCGAAATGCATTACATATTCTATTGCCGATTTTAAAATAGTTTTTGCGGCATCAGCATCGAATTTACTTGTGGCAAATCTGTTCAGGAGCATTCCTATTTCCCGCTTACCTTCAACAAAATAATGTCCTTCGTTATTAATCATAATCCTACCTATCATATATCCGGAATCCAAACTTCTCTTAAGTTTTATAGAATCGGCAATAAAATTATAGATTAGAATTTGTCCGCACTGTGCACGATTTTTGTTTTCCTTCATATAAGGTGTTTTCATAATTTCGTGATTACGTGAAAATTCAAAGACATTAGTATGTAGAATAAAGACAATCATATCGCCACCGACAGTAAGTTCGAATTCATTTGTACCGTGTTTAAAAACAGCTACCGGAACTTTTTCTTCAGTATGAAATTGTTTGAAACTTTTATCGAAGTCAACGGCAGCTTCATGTAAAATATTAAAGGATTCTTTAGTTTTAGAATATACTTCGCTCTCAAGCGAATAAATATCCACTAATTCTTTGTATAGATCTTCAGACATATTGAAAATTTTTATTCGAAAGTAAAAGTAATATTAAATTGTTTTGATTTAAGAGTTTCTATACTTCTCGTACAGAAGGTATCTTTCATATCCCGGTTAACTATATCGAAAAAGCCATAGGACATTCTTATTTCAATGCCCAATTTAAACCAAAACATATAGAAATCGAAACCTGCACCAATCGTACCATAAAGGTCATGAGGCTTTAAGGGAACAAAGTCATCCTTACGAACATTTTTAGTTTGCAAAGATTTCACAGCTAATAAATCAAACTTATATTCAATTCCACCTATTATATATGGACGCATATTATTAATACGCTGTCCTTTATATTTTAACATTATCGGTAAATCAATAAATACAGACTCTATCTGCATACTTGATTTATGTACATCCATCGGTTCGAAGGGAGTAAACTCATTCGAATTTTTCTTTTTTTCATCAAATTCAAAAACGATTTGTCTAAAAGCCAGTGTCAGTCCCGGAACCAATCGCAAATCAAAATATCTTCCCAACCTCAGATTACTAACAATTCCTACGGAAAAACCGGGATTATGAACTGTTTTAATATTCCTGATTTTCATTTCAGTACCATTGCCGAAATTAAATACGCTATCAACAGCAGCAGCATTATAGACATGGTCGGTATATCCATCTGTAGTATTGATTCTGAATCCCATGAAATTAGCCGAAAGTGTAAAACCAAAATGATACTTTGCATCATCATAGTCAATTAGATTCGGAGGGAGTGTACGCTGTTTCTGGCAATAAGCAGGCATTATTGAAATAATTGCTAACGCAAAAAACAATAATCTGTATATATTATTCTTAGTATTTGGAAACTTTTTTATTGCCATACAAGGATATAAACGAGCAAATTTGCAATTTATTGCTTTTCCGATTTACATTTTAAAAGTTCTTTATTCAGCTCATCCACAGTAATTGTAGAAATTCCGGATTTCTCGCAAGCCAAGCCGCCGGCAACATTGGAAATATAAGCTATATTTTCAATATCCGCGTCAACTGCGGAAAGCAATGAAGCCACACTGATAACAGTATCTCCCGCACCCGAAACATCAGCTATTTGCCTTATGTGGGCAGGAAAATAAAAATTCGTTCCGTCTTTTTCCGAAATCATAATACCTTTATCAGCCATAGTTAAAAGAAAAAGTGAAATATTATGTTCCTGTTGGAACTTTTGCATCAAAAGTAATAATTCGGCATTACTTGCTTTTGAAATCGAATAGTATTCACAAAATTCTTTTAAATTCGGCTTAAAGATATAGGCATTATCATAGACATCGAAATTCTTTTTCTTAGGATCGACACAAATTTTAATTTTCTTTTCTACAGCTATTTCAATTATTTTTCCAATAATTTCTCTACTCAACACACCTTTATTATAATCCTGCAAAATTATCACCTGCGGCAACAGTTCTTTAATTTTTCGTTCTACAACAGATGAAAACAATTCCGCTTCCTTTTCGGAAAGATAGAAATCATCCTCGTCATCAATTCTAAGCAATTGTTTATTATTACTGATAATTCTATTCTTAACAGTAGTTTTTCTATCATCACTTAAAATTATTTCCGAAAAATCAAGTCCGGCATTTTCAAATAAAGAACGAATTTTTTTTGCGGGGACATCATTTCCAATAACCGAGCATACATGTACTTCGGCACCCAATGATTTAATATTTGCCGCAACATTAGCGCCACCGCCAAGATTATATTCTTTTGATTCCAGATTAACAACAGGTACCGGAAATTCAGGAGACATTCTGTTTGCGGTACCAAAGTAGTACACATCAAGCATAATATCTCCCACAATTAAAATACGTACATTGCCGAAATCGGGAAGAACTTTATTAATAAAGTCAGAGTTCATTCCTTATTTCAACTTAGCTAATAAAGTTTTAATCCTTGAGATTGCTTCAATCAGATTCTCGTTAGATGTTGCATAAGAAAACCTTATACAGTTTCCATCGCCGAAAGCACTTCCCGGCACTAATGCCACATACGTTTTTTCCAAGATATACATACAAAGATCTTCGTCATTTTTAATCACTTTTTCACCATCGGATTTTCCGAAGTAATAAGTGAAATCGGCGAAAATGTAGAAAGCGCCATTAGGAATATTTGTTTTAACTCCGGGAACACCTTTCAATAAATCCAACAGCAAATCCCTGCGTTCATGAAATTTTTCTACCATTATTTTTAACTCCGGAATATCCGCCGGATCTCTTTCAAAAGCTACAACCGATGCTTTTTGCGCAATAGAATTTGTGTTTGATGTTATTTGCCCTTGAAGCTTATCGCATGCTTTGGCAATCGGCAAAGATGATGCGGAGAAACCCAATCTCCAACCTGTCATTGCAAAACCTTTGGAAACTCCATTAATAACAATAACTCTCTCTTTAATATTTTGGAATTGAGCAAAACACTCGTGTTTACCTTTAAATATTATATGCTCGTATATTTCATCCGAAAGAACATATACATGCTCATTTTTTTCAACAACTTTAGCCAACGCTTCGAGTTCGTCTTTAGTATAAACCGACCCGGTAGGATTACACGGCGAATTAAGCATAATCAGTTTTGTCTTGGGAGTTATAGCTTTTTCAAGCTGTTGCGCGGTAATCTTAAAGTCGTGCTCAATGCCGGCATTTATAAGCACTGCTTTTCCTTCCGCTAATTTTACCAACTCCGAATATGAAACCCAATATGGACTGGCAATCACAACTTCGTCACCCGGATCAACGAGTGACAGCAAAACATTTGCTATTGCCTGCTTAGCGCCTGTACTTACAACAATTTGTGAAGGTTGATATTCAACTCCGTTATCGCGAAGCAACTTCTTACATATTGCCTTACGCAATTCCAAAATACCCGGAACGGGCGTATAGTGCGTAAAGTTGTCGTTTATAGCTTTAATTGCTTCTTGTTTAATAAATTCCGGTGTGTCGAAATCGGGCTCACCGATACTAAGGTTAATAACACTTTTTCCTTCTTGTTTTAAGGCGGCACTTTTAGCTGTCATTGCTAAAGTAGCCGATTCTTCAAGATTTAAAATTCTTTTCGAAAGCATAGCATTTAATTTTTTTGCAAAAGTATAAATTTAATATCTATTTTTGCACTTCTTTTAAAAACTTTTAATTTCTACAATGAGAATGAAAAGATTATCATTATCAATAATACTGCAAATATTTTTTCTTACAATATGTAGCGCGCAACTTATATCTACAACTCAATATTTCAAAGAAGATTTTGAGATTTCAAAATATAGAAACGATAATTGTGTTGCAAACATGTTGAATACAATTTCCATTGATGCCTGCGAGAATATTTCAAACATAAAATTCAGTATTTTCTATGAAATAGAAATTTCCGATTCTCTTCGTTTTTCATTTGAATTGCCTAAAGGCGATGTTTTTTATTCGGAATATGATATTTCCGATTTTCTTTTACCTGAAAAAATAAACATCAAATGCGGAAGTTTGAATAGAATAATCTCGATTGAGAAAACAAAAATGAATTATTCTTTCGAAAGGCCTACAACTCCGGGTATTGCAGAATGTACATTTATTTTCAGCAATGAAATATTAAATAATTTCAACAGTAAAATCAATACGATTCGTACTTGTACCGCATTAACGATTGTTTCAGATTCTCTGATAAGTATATTGAACAGATTTTCCTCCGAAGAAAAATACATCGGCAGTGATGCCGGAATTTTTCTAACTTTCATTGATTCTCAATTAGATTATATAAAGAAAAATGCCGATTCAATCAGCAAGATTTCAAATATTATAGATACACAAACGCTTTACAACAAGATACGTATTATTGAAGCAAGAAGAAATTCGGTTGCTTTATCCTATACCAATGAAAACACAGGGAGATTAGCTCTCGGCGATCGTTATGCCACTGACTTAGCGAATAATTTTTGTAATTATTACGATAAATGGTTATATATGTCAAATTCCAGCAAGCATTTATATTCGGGAGAAATTGCATATATGAGCAGTTTCAAACGTACAAAACCGGACTTAGATGGTTTTCTTAAAACTATTTCCGAATCGGCACAAAATGCTTTTCTGAATTATATGTATTTAAGGTTATTGAATGATGCTACAACTGCGTACGAAAATAATAACATTAACATTTCATTGATTCTGATTGATAATTACGAGTATATTTCCGAGATTTCGCAAAATTCATATACTGATAGTTTTCATAAGTTAAAAACGGATTGCTTGTCAACTTTACGCGACTCGTATTTAAAACTTGCCGAAATGTTTGAACAAAACGGAAATTATTCCATCTCGAAAAATTATAATGATCAAGCAAAAGCTATTCAAAATAATTTGATGGCACATGGAGAGAGTTTTAAAGATTCCCCCGAACATATTATCGAACACAAGGAAGTTCCGGATACGAATTATGTTACAATTTCAACCGTAAATACAAATACTATTGAAGAAGATGATTCTAATTATATTGTTGAAGTTGAAGAAGATGAAAAAATCGAATTTAAAGAAGATAAAGAAGTTGTGATTGAAGATATTGCCGAAACAACAGAAATTATTAAAGAAGAAGAAATATCCCACAATAATTGTTCTTTATATATTAGAAAGTTAAAAGTTTTAGACGAAAAAATAGATAGCTTTACAATATTTACTGTCGAGAATTTATTCAACCGTTACTCTAATGAACATCCTGAATGCATAAAATTATCTTTTAACGAATGGATTGAAAGTATCGGACGCGAGGATTTGTTATCAAAAAAGAAAAAAAACAAAAGGTAAAATTTTAATTTAGGATGTTATTTTACACGAGAAATTCTATCAATAAATTATAAAGTGCATCATTTGTAAAATTTCTAACTTAATCTGTGAAATTGATGAAATTTTTAAATTTTTGAATTTTAAATTCCTATTCCAAAATTATCAAGATTAAAAAATTTAAATAAAAACAGGACATGAAAATATTTAAAATTTTAATATACAGCCTTATCGGTTTACTTACTGCTTTCGTATTCAAACCCTATAAAGATCCTTATCACAAAAAATTAGCTAAAGTCGGTTTTTTTGAAAAAAGAGCACAAATCGGAAATGTTAATTTCAATTATGTAGAAGGCCCTGATAACGGCCCTGCTCTTCTTTTGCTTCATGCGCAGCATATGGACTGGTATAGTTACAGTAGAGTACTTCCGACTTTATCAAAATCATTTCACGTTTTTGCAATTGACTATCACGGACATGGAAAGACGGTATCAGACATCGAATCCATAAAAAACGTCAATAAAATCGGTAAAGATTTAACCGATTTTATTAAAATTGTTATTAAAGAACCTATATATTTATCGGGAAATTCATCCGGAGGAATACTTGCAGCATGGTTAGCTTCAACCGAGCCGGAATTGGTAAAATCAGTTGTTTTAGAAGATCCCGCATTATTATCCAGCGAATATCCGAGAGTACTCGAAACAATTGCCGATAAATCATTTGCAATATGCAGTAAGTTTATTGAAGAAGGAGACAGCAGCAATTTTCTTATTTATTGGATTGACAGCTGTAAGGATTTTTTCAAAAGGCAGATTGGATTTAATGTTGCGCCTATGCTTGTTTCATCAGTAAAATCATATCAAAAAAATCATCCGGGAGAGGCGATTGAGATTTGGTATCTTCCTAAAATTGTTCGTTTGATGATGCGCGGTATGAATTATTATAATCCAAATTTTGGTGCGGCATTTCATAACGGCACATGGAATGAAGGTTTTGACCATCAGGAAGCGTTACGAAATATAGAATGTCCGGCGATTTTATTACATGCAAATTTTAAAATAATGGAGGATGGGACTTTAAATGGTGCACTTTCACAGGAAGAAGCTGATAAAATAGTTGAATTAATTCCGAATTGCAAATATATGAGAATAGATTCTCAACATGTTATTCATTTAGATAAACCCGAAGAATATATTGAGATAATTAACAACTTTTTTTGTCATTAAAACCTTAATCAAATTCAGTTCTCATAATATTCTCTCTTATTAAACCTTTAATCCTTTATGTTTTTAATTAAAAAAGGGATTAAAGCGTTTTTCAAATTTCACGGTTGTAGGCGCATTATGCCCGGGATAAATGGTTGTTTCTTCAGGCAAAGTAAAAATTCTGCTCTTGATATTATTCGTAAGTAATTCGTAATCACCTGTCGGAAAGTCGGTTCTGCCGATACTGCTTCTAAAAATGACGTCGCCTGTAAAAAGGATATTTTCTTTGGAATTATATAAGCACACGCTACCATCTGCATGACCGGGCATATACATTACTTGCAGATAAGAGTTGCCGAATTTTACGATTTCTCCTTCTTCAAGATCGAATTTTAATTCCGGCATTTTAAAATTAGTAAATCCGATTAAATCGGCTTGCTGTTCTATCATTTTTATCAGCATGGCGCTATTAGAGTTAATTCTAGGAACAACATTGTATTTCTCTGTGATATGAGCGCCTCCGGCAAGATGATCTGCATGAGGATGAGTAAAAACCGCTTCTACCAATTGTAAATCATTGTCGGAAATAAATTTATCAAATACAGTTGTTTCTTCAGGATAATAAAAAGCCGGATCAATTACCAATGCCTGCTTTGTTTCATCATATAAAACATACGTATTTACTTCAATATGATTAAATATAAAAGAATGAATCTTCAGCATAATTCTGTCAATTTTTTTGCAAAAATAGCGAAACTTGATAAAATTTTGCATGCACATCTTAAAATAATAATTACTTTTGCAAAAAATTAGTTAAACAACAGGAGCATGCCGAAAATCCTATCAAAGAGTAGGCAAAAAATTTGAAAATTATGAAAAAATTATTAATTGGTTTAGCAGTTGTTGCTTTCGCGTTTACTTTAACATCTTGTAATAAAACATGTCAATGTACTTACAAAATAGGTTCGTTATCTTATGAATATGAAACAGATCGTCCAGAAGGAGGAAAATGTTCAGATATCGGTTCTCTTGAGATTAACGGAACTGTAATTGACACCGGTGTTGAATGCAAATAATTGCAAACTAAATTAAATCAAAAGAGCAATGCCTAAATAACATTGCTCTTTTTTATATCTATGATAAGAATTTATCAAAATAAAACATTATCAATTGTCTTACGAATTATTGTCGGACTCACGTTCATTGCATCCGCAGTATTAAAATATATTTCCATTGATGTGTTTGATTTGTATGTTTACGAACATAATCTCTTTTCAATATCAATTACAGAAACTCTTACACGACTGTTAATTGCCGCTGAATTTACTTTAGGTATTATGCTAATTCTCGGAATATATTTCCGGTTTGCATACTATACTTCATTGATATTTCTGACGGCATTCACAATTTATCTTTTTTTACTCCCCTATCTCTTCGATGTTGATATTTCAAACTGCCACTGTTTCGGTGAGGCAATAATCTTTACACGAAATCAATCAATTATAAAAAATATATTTTTAATAATTGCTCTGATATTCATTACCCCACATTTCTTTAAAAGAAGAAAATGGGAAACATGGGCTTTTATTACAATTAGTATAGCCTCGTTAGTTGTCGTATTTGTTATTAATGCGCCTAATTACCTATACACTTTAGTACATAAAACCAAAATAAAGGTTAACACCGAACTATATAAAGAAGCTCTTCAAAATTACGGTACTGAAAAAGAATTTACTAACGGGAAACAAATTATTTGCATGTATTCTACACAATGCCAATATTGTAGAAAATCAGCAATAAAATTACATCTTATTTTAAGAAACAATAATCTTCCCGAAGAAAACGTAAAAGCTATATTTTGGACAGGTACTACCGACGGTACAATTAATAATTTTTTTAAAGAACAAAACATTCCATCTGTAGAATATACGGCATTCCGTGTAGATACGTTTCTAAACGTTACCAATGGGAAAATGCCTCTTATTCTTTTCTCTGACAACGGAGATATTATAAAGGTTGCCGATTATATCTCAATGAAAGAAAAGGATGTTGTTGATTTTCTATCCGACAAATAAAAACATTTTTTCGTCATCACTTTATATTGTCAAAAAATATGTTAACTTTGCGAAGTTCTTTGAAAATCAAAACATCAAACCAAGTATTTATTAAATTTTATTTATGATAAAACAATTACGCGCAACTTTCTTACTTGTTATTCTTGGATTAGTTTACACGAACACAATATGCCAAGATCTTAACAGTGCAATAATTAACGATTACAATCGAAACTCCATCAGTGAAATTTTTATCCGCTATTCCGATTCATATAATTCAGACATTCAGAAAATGTTTGAAAATCGGTCGGTTTCGGAAAAATTTGATGTTAACGAAATCTCTTTAAAATATATCAATTCAAATGAAAGCAGAAATATTATTAAAGACGACACGCGCATAAATCCGAACAGAACAGCAGCAATTACAAATTTCTTAAATGAAAGGAATATCGGACTTGAAGTGGTTTCTTACATTTTCAATCGTGATGCCAACGGCAAGATGGATCTGAGCAGAATTCACGAACGCGGATTATACACAGCAAAAGATACCGATGTAAGACTCAGCGGAGTAAAAGTCAGAGGACTTTTTGAAATGGAAGATTACGGCCATGAGCTCATTAGCAAAAGTTATATTATTGTCTATGACTTCGTTAATATTCGTACCGAGTATAATAATATTTATAAAGAAGATTATTACAAAGGACAAATTTCAGCGTACGTTTTTGAAATACAGTGGAACGATGAAATTCAGGCAATGATTTTCGACTCATGGATTGATGATGATACTCCTCAAGACCAAATTGCCGAGAAGATAAAGGCTTATAACAATATATATATTCCGGTCAAATGCGATTTAAGAGCTACGACCACAGCTTCAACAGTTAAGGATAAATCAAACGATTTCAAAACTTGGCTTGCGGAAGCGAATAATAATATTTCACACGAAATTCAGAAAAATTTTGATGATTTTGCTGTTATATCAGCAATTACGAATCTTAATCCGATAAGATCCAAAATAGGTTTGAAAGAAGGATTAAAGCCCGGACTTCGTTTTTATGTTTACGAAAATGTGATGAAAGGTGACGGAAATATTGCAAAATCAAGACAAGGAGTATTGAGAGCAACTCATAATATTGTAGATAACAGATATGTTGCTACAGGGCAAAATCCTGAAAGCGAATTCAGGCAAATTGCAGGAAATAAATTGGAACTGGGGCAATCTTTAATGGAAAAGAGAGATCTTGGTTTCAGCCTTTCGGCCGGATACGCAAGTACACTATTAAGAGGTAAATCTAACGACAGCATTGCGGGAAACATCGGCGGCGCGCATATAGATATCGGATATGAAATTTTCATGAAATCAAAATTAATGAGCAGTTATACCATGATAGCATGCAACATTGAAGCAAGCGCTTTTAATGTTGCATTAAGTTATTATATTGGCTTAAGCATCAGAAATTTTGAAATTTTACCTTTTGTAGGTTTCGGACTTGATCATTATTCTGTTCCGGATTCTCCTGATATTCAAAGTAGTGAAGGAAGTAAATACGGAGCTTGGTTTGTACAGGGCGGATTAAGAATGCATGTTAATATTTATTATCCTGTTCAATTTTTTGCCGCCTGCGAATGGAATCAAATAGTGAGTATCGGTGATTACTATGATGAACTTTCCGGCACAATCAAAGAATTTACTGTAGATAATTCATTGAAACATTATAAATACAGAAGTTTAAACGGTTTGCACACTTACGGCGGAATAAGAATTTGTTTCTAAATTTACAAAATATTGCAAAATAATTAAAATAAGATTATTTTTGTTTTTTGATGTTTATATCATCGAAATAAAAATTTAATAAACATGAAACCATCATGGCAAATATGTTTGTCTCGCAAAAGAAAATAATCCATATGGTTACATACGTACAATTTAATCAAAAATAAACAAACAAAAATATTTACGTATGAAAAGAATATTTTTACTAAGCATTGTTATTACAATGTTTCTTCCTGCCACGGCTCAAAAAGCCAAAAAAGGTGATTTCAATCCTTCAGCAAATTACGAAGTACAAGTGCTCGGAGTAGGTCAAGACGGAACAAAAGTTTTTAGAATCTGGAATACAGCTTCAAAAGTTGATGATGCCATTACAGAAGCTAAGCGTAACGCCGTAGCAGTATGCCTGTTCAGAGGATTACCCGGAAGCGGATTTACAAATGAAACTCCGCCTATTTGTCAAATCGGAGACGAAATCAAATACGAAGAATTTTTCAAAGAATTCTTTAAATTACCGCAAAAGGACGGCACGGGAGGAATGTATCTTCGTTTCGTAAACAGAACTACCGACGAACCGCCATCAGGACAATTTAGGGTAAAAGTAAAAAAAGGTTACAAAGTTGCTATTGATGTTCAGGTACTTTATAACAGTCTCAGAAAATACATGGAAGAACAAGGTATTGTTAAGAAATTAGATAGCGGGTTTTGATACAATTTTAATATAAATCGAAAATTATGAAAAGAATTTTTATTATATCTTCATTGATATTTATCAGTATTGCAGCATTTTCACAGGCAAAGAAACCTACTTTAATGGTTATTCCGAGTGACAGTTATTGCGATAGAAACGGCTTTACACAATATTATACGGATGAAGCAGGAAACAGGCATGTAATATCAGATTACACAAAAGCTTTCAGCCAAGCCGAAAGTGAAGAACTTCGATTGGTAATTTCCGAACTTTCGAAAATCATGGCAGAAAGAGGTTTCCCATTAAAAGACCTTGAACAAACTTTAAAATCAATTAAACAAACAAATATTGAGAGAGATTTACTGACATCCTCTTCGGGAAGTGTTATAAAAGAATCTCCGATTGACGTCATCAAACGCACGGCAAAAGCAGACATCATCCTTGATCTTGACTTTTCTGTAAAAACAAGGGGGCCTCAAAAATATATCACTTTCAACCTCAGAGGTGTTGATGCTTATTCAAATAAAGTAATTGCTTCGGCTTCCGGCGACGGCAAACCTTCTACTTCCGCAACTGTCGGAATTCTTCTCGAAGAAGCTGTTATAAATTATATTGACGATTTTAACGCAGCGCTGCAAAAACATTTTAACGACATGTTTACCAACGGTCGCGAAATTGTTGTGATACTAAATGTTTGGGATAATGCCGATTTTGACTTCGACACTGAATACGAGTATATGGGAGAAACCGGAATGCTGGTTGATATTATTGATGTTTGGATGGATGATAATTGCGTGAACAGCAGATTTTCAAGAATATCCAATACTGAAAATATGATTCACTACGAACAAGTGAGAATTCCTCTTTATAAAACTTCCTTCGGTAAAGAAAGAGCTATTGATGCAAGAGGATTTATTGCCGATTTAAGTTCTTTCCTTAGGAAAGCCCCTTTCTATATTGATTCTAAAATATACGACAGAGGGCTTGGTGAAGTATGGTTAATCTTAGGTGAGAAGTAGTAAACATTAAAACAATGATTATGAAAAAACTGAAAATATTATTTTGTTTTGCGTTAATAACTTTTGTTTCAACAGGAGTTTACGCACAAACTCAAGAAGCATCGCGTATTGCGATTCAGGTTCAAATGCCTAATAATCTATCGATAAATAATGATGCTTCGTTAATTTTATTCAACCGACTCACTCAGGCAGTTGCCTTGAACGGTTTGGGAGCGTATTCTTCGAAATTTATTCTCATGCCTATCGTTACTATTCTTTCAAAAGAAATTACCACAACCATTCCTCAACAAGTAGTTGTAGATTTGGAGTTATCTTTATTTATTGTTGATAATTCCAGACAAATTATTCTTCAACAGGGATCTATTAATTTGAAAGGAATTGATGAAAATGAACAAAAAGCTATATTAAAAGCAATTACAAATCTTAAGGCAAGACATCCGAAATTAAAAAATCTGATTGTCAGTGGTAAGGAAAAGATAGTAAACTATTATGATACTCAATGTAATGACATTATGAATACTGTTCAATCATATTTGGACAGAGGCATGTATGTCGAAGCAATAATTGAGCTCGAGTCTGTTCCTTCTGCGCCTGAAACTATGCCTTGCTACGAAAAAGCTCAGAAAATGCTGGTTAATATAGATAATGTGAAACGCAGTACCGCTGAAAAGAAAATTTCAGAATCAGAACCCGATCTCGAATGGATAAATAAATCTTCATACAATGAATAAATCAATTTTAAAACAAAGCAAAACACTTATTGTTATTGCATTGATATTATCATCATTTATATGTACTGCTCAAAATAAAAAAGTACTTGAAACAAGCAGCAAGAAAAAACCCGAATGGGTCGGCGGAGTTGAAAAAGGTTATCTGATTGTTACTGCCGAAGCGCCTGAAATTGAAGAAGCTAAAGGCAAAATATTACAAAATCTCAAATCTCAGATTGCGGAAACTGTTGCAACACGGATTGTCAGCGAAACAACTCTTCAAACAAGCCAAGAAAGAAATAATAATAGTTACGAACTCAAAGAGTCATTCAACAATTTTATTAACTCAAAAGCTGCGAACATTCCATATATCAGCGAAATATCTCTATCCAAAGCGGTTGATTATTATTGGGAAAAGCTGAAAAACAAATCGACCGGAGAAATTACTTATCAATATCACATAAAATATATTTTTATGGAGGCGGATATTAAGGAGCTTGTCTGGGCGTTTGAAAAATATCAGAATGATCTGAACGGAAAGTTAAATTCTTATATTGAAGGATTAAATTCAGTAACTCGTTTTGAAGATATTGAAAAAAATATGGACGATTTAAGAACGCTTCAAACAGAATTTGATAAAGATGATCCGCGTTACGAAAAAGTGGATTTGATAAGAAATGATTATCGTAAACTTGCTAAAAAAATCATTATCGAAACCGTTGAAATCGGCAAAGAATATGTAATTACGCAGATGCGATTAAATAATGTGATTTTGACGTGTAATCAAATTCCGAAAGTTTCTTCAAACTGTGCAAATAAATTCGAATTCAATTTAAAAGAAAATCAGATCAGAATAGATTTCGACGACTTTAATTGTTATGATGACGATGAGAATTACGTTGAAGTAAAATACAGAATGGGAAGCGAATATATCAATAAGAAAATTTATATAAAATTATAACATATAACTAAATTTACTAACTATGAAAAATGTAAAATACTTTTTAATCGGCGTTCTGATATTAATAGGTTTTTCTCTTGCTGCACAATCGGAAGATCCGTTCAGAACTATTTCCGGCACATCAGGTTCTTTAAAAGTTCCCGAAACGAATGCTCCGGCAGAAGAAACCAAGACAAAAACAGTTGTCAGGGAGCGTAGTTGGAATGAAAAAGACATCGAAGTTTTAGATCCTCAACATAATAAAAGAATCGACAAAGTTAAGATTGAGAATATCCTTTCGGTTAATGTAATTTCATTAATTGGTGATATTGACTCTCAAACAGTTGAACTTACCATTATATTTACAAATCATCAAACAAACAGAAACATTACAATTCATAACCTTACGGCTTATGATAATCTCGGCGATTCAAACTCCGCATACGGAAAAACTTATGAAACATTTACAGATATTCCTATAAAAGCTACATTTACATTCAGAACTAAAGTTTTACCTTCAAAGGTTAGCAAAATGAATGTCATAAAGATTCCTTTCGGAGCAATTAAAGATGTTGAATTCAGGAATATCGATATTGACTGGCGTTAACAATTGACATGATTAACAAATAAGTAAATTTCGAATAAGTTTTTAAATTATATAACCTAAACTATAAAAATTATTAACCATTAAAATTATATTGATTATGAAAAAAATCTCTTTATTTTTTGTATGTGCTTGCATTATAGCAAGTTTCTCGATGGTTTCATGTAAATCATCAAAATCTATATCCAAAGCTACAAAAGCTACGGAAATTGAAGTACCGTTTTCCGGCAAGGAATACAAAAGCGATGCAAATTTCTTTAGAGCATCTCAAGTAGGAAGAAGTACTGATTTGGCAACAGCTAAAAAGATTGCTTTGGCAAATGCAAGAGCTGGAATGGCTCAAGAAGTTCAACAATTAGTTCAAAATGTGGTTAGTCAATATGTTAACCAAAGATCTATCAGTAACAAACAAGAGTACGAAAGTAAATTCGAAGAATTGTCGGTATTGGTTACCAAACAAATGCTAAACAACACAAAAACTATGGCAGAAAAAACTTTTATTGAAAAAGACAAAAGTTATTCTTATTGGGTAGTTGTTGAAATGAGCAAAACGGAATTACTGGGTGGTATTGAAGATAAAATTACCAAAGACGAAAAATTACAACTTGATTTCGATAAATATCAATTTGAAAAGATATTTAATGAAGAAATGAAGAAGTTTGAAAACAAATAGATCGGAACAGAAAAGATAAAGATATACCTTTACTTTTCTCTCCTTCTATTTTTATTTCAAAAAGCCGAAATAGCCATGAAGAATTTCATGGCTATTTCGGCTTTTTATTTTTATTTTATTTGTAATTTTTAAATTTACTTTTTATCTTTGACCGATATTTTAATATATCATTAATTAATAAAGAAATTGAGAAAAATATGGTTAAAACTACAACACAAAATCGACTAATATTTTAAGAAAATTTATCGTAAATATTGCATATATTTTTTTATTTTCTTTTATTTATTAAAAATCTTTGATAACCATAATACAATAAACAATATAAATAAAAATACTAACTAAAAATTTAAAATTATGGGACGAATTAATGACAGTAAACATGTTAATGCCGCAATCGAAAATATTGCAGAACAAACAAAGGTAACAACAGCTAATGAAGCTATTACCAGACTCGGTATAGGAGGAGGACTTGTTTACATGGAAGCTGATCCGTATATCGGTGATCCGTACGCTTTATTAGGGCAAGTTATTTTGATAAAAACGATTGACGGCAGTATTCCAACTTCTTTAAATGATTTTAATTTAAATTTCGAATTTTTTGCTTATCCTATTCAGGGCATTAAAATAAATGAAAATTCAAAATTGAAGCAACCTACATTAAGACAATCAATTATCGTTGATAAAAATTTATCATCAAGTATTTCTTTTTTATCTTACTTATCGGCCCAGCTTGATGCGAACAGTCACTTCTCTTTAATGGTTTATGATCAGGCTGCAGGACTTATCGACCAGCAAGATTTATCATGGAAAAACGGATTGAAACAATGGCAGGAAGAGCACAAAGAATTATTTGACGACCCAAGTGTATATAGTCTGTTTGTTATTACAGGATTTTCTCAGAAAAATATTATCAAAAAGAAGTATATTAAATATAACGGAACAACAAAAGGAGGTTATGTCGGTATTAATATCAATGGAGAATTATCCACTTCCACAGAAGAATATTCATTAGATATACGTTTCGGGCTACATCCTGTGATTTTAAAACATATACCTAGAACTAATCATATAAATGAACCTGCCTCCTTATATAAAACAGACTCTACAAAAGGGAATTTCAGAGGTATAATGCCTGACCGCGAGATCTCAAGCAATATAATAGAAAATTTAGTAACTGACGAAATGTTACTTTCTAATATATTGGAAGGAGCAAGAATTAAGGACAGGGCTATAAAAATAACTAATAATAACTTACTCGATTTTGTCGATTAACCAACAAAATTGACGTTTACATAAAAATATAAATTGAGGATGAAAAATTTTAAAACAATTACAATATTCCTGATAGTTTTATTACTCGGAATATTTTCAGCAAATGCACAAAACAACAAAGACGATTACCATCCATTAGTGGAAGAAGGGAAAGTGTGGAGTATATTGACTGCCAAATGGGACTGGCCTACACCGGAAAATCCTACGGGCTTATTTGACTATAATACACAATATTATATGTTTTATGGTGATACGAGTATTAATGAAAGTGACTACAAAAAAATTTACACATCTTCAAAAGAAGAACATATTTTTCCGAATGATTGGAATTTGTATAATAGCTTTATGAGAGAGGATAATGATCGAAAAGTGTGGTGTTTAAGAAGTAGTGCATGGGGAAATCAATGGGAAGAATTATTATTTGACTTTTCTCTTCAAATTAATGATACAATAGATAATAATATGGTTCCTCCCCTTATTGTCGACGATATTATATACAAAACTATGCAAAATGGCGAAGAGCGTAAAGTCTATTTATTTTCTACTGGTGGCCAAGTTATTACTGACTATTGGATCGAAGGAATTGGTAGTAATGTAGGATTATTTATAACATTTAGCCACAGTATTGCTGGAGGCCTATATGACATGTTGTGTTTTCATGAAAATGGAGAATTGCTTTTCCTTAACGAAACTTATCAAACATGCTATAAAAATACTTTAAATATAGTTGATTATGATGCTACTTTCGATATTTTTCCAAATCCGGCAAATGATATAATATATATTAATAACACAAAAAATATAAATATTAATTGCATATTATTAATAAATAGTAACGGACAAATAATAAGGCAATGCGAACCAAATACAGATCAAATTAATATTTCAAATATTTCTCCGGGAATATATTTTATAAAGCTATCTGCTAATAACGGTGAACATATTATTAAAAAAGTTGTAATAGAGAAATAACATGAATATGAAAGAATTGCACAAATAATATTTTTAAATTATTAAATTAAACTTAAAAAAGGTTCCAACTCTATCAATATAATTCATTATTAAAAGAGAAGTATATATACTTACAAAACTGTAGTAAAAGATAAGATTATTTCCGGTAAAGGTGAAGTTAATCACAATAAAAAAGCCCTTATTGCTAAGGGCTTTTTTATTAATCTATATAAAACGGATTAAGAGGCAGCGATGAGTAATTTTTACTTAAATACAACATTTGCTCTACATAATCATCGGGATATGAAACGGTAATATTTTTCAGGATACCTTCGCCGTCGTAAACTTTGGTCAGAACCGGATTAATAAAGCCGCCGTAAGGAGCAAGATTCAATGCTTTGTATCGGGCAAGTATTTCTTCGTGTAAAACCGGATCAATGTTTACTGCGTAAGTATCAATTAAAGCAGCACCGGCATTATAATCGCCTTCCGATTTAATTCTCTGGATTTCAGCTAAAAGTTCTCCAAATAGTTCACGAACTTTCTTATAATCGTTAATCTTAACGTAAGTTTTACCGTCTTTCTGATACATTGAAATAACATTATCGGCTTTTCCGTGTTCATAAGTCCAGCGTGAAATTAAAGCTCTACATCTCATATGAGCTTGATCAATTGTTCTTCCCGGTTGGATACGGGTAATCTGAGTCAGAATTCCATTGCGGATATAACCATCATATTCTGCTTTATAAGCTTCTTTATCCGGAAGTAATCCCAATTCAATCATTTTATCATCTGCCAGATAATACAGGGCAAATAAATCGGCACGAGCTTCTTCAAGAGCAGAAGAATGGTTTTTTAAAGCGTTCGGATCAGTTCCGACTAAAAGCTGACCGCTGCCATGTCCTAAACATTCATGTAAATCGGTATGTAGATTATCTGTTGCGGAACTGTATTTTTTAGCTCGTGCTATTTCGGCCTCATCTGCCGCAAATTCCTGCAAGGTACCTCCTGTTTGTAGTGAAGCTTGAGCGTAAGCATGAGTGAGATTAGTAATAGTAACTGATTTTGAACCGTAATCTTTTCTGATCCAATCGGCATTCGGAAGATTAATTCCTATCGGAGGTGCCGGAAAACAGTCGCCACCGAGAGCAACAGCATTTATAGCTTTGGCGCTAACTCCTTTAACTTCTGATTTTTTAAATTGAGCAGCTATCGGACTATGATCTTCAAACCATTGAGCATTTACACTAATTAATTCCGTTTTGGCAGTAGCATCCATATCTTTAAAATTAACTACCGATTCCCAAGTAGCTTTAATTCCCAAAGGATCTCCATAAGTTTCAATAAATCCGTTAACATAATCTACGCACGGTTCGGTGTTTTGTACCCATATTACATTGTACTCATCCCAAGTTATTAAGTTACCGGTTTTGTAATACTCAATCAATTTTCCTATTTCTTCTTGTTGTGTAGGAGTTTCAGCCAATTTTGCAGCTTTTTCCAAATTTTCAATTATTTTAATAATAGCCTGATCATATAATCCGCCTAATTTATATGTAAATTCAATAATTTGACCTGTTTTGGGATCCTTAATAAGTTTAGAGTTTAATCCTTTCGATATCGGTCTGTTTTCATCAGGAAGAGGCATTCTGTTATAAAAATCCACAACTTCTTTCTCTGTCAAATTTTCATAGAAATTAACCGCTGATTCGGCGATAATATCAACCCCAGTTGTTGTATTATTTTTTGAAGCATATAAATTCGGATCGAAAATAACTTTACACAATCTATCAACAAAAGCAGTAGTTTTAATTCCTTCCGGCATTGCAACCAAAGCTCTTTCGGAATTTGAGATAAGATTTCTGAAATATTCTTCCGAAAATCCCGGAACAAATTTATCATTAGAATAATGGTGATGGATTCCATTAGCAAACCAAACTTTTTTCAAATATTTTTCAAATTCCAGCCATTCTTTAGATGTTTTATCACCTTGATAACTTGTATAAACGCCTTCAAGAGTTTTTCTAATCAAAAGATTATGTTTAAAAAACTGGTCGGTAACAATATCGCGTCCCCAATAAGCGGCTTCAGTCAAATAATAAACAAACTCTTTCTGTTTCAGACTGAGACTTTCCCAATCGGGAATTTGATATCTCATAATACGTATATCATCAAACTGGTCGATTTGCCATTTGAAGTCGTCATGTGCTTGTTCTTTCTTTTCTTTTGATGTAGCATTAGCACATGAAGAAAGAAATGTAATTCCAATAATTATCATTGTACTTATGTTTAAAATTCTTTTCATACGAATATAAATTTAAATTGTTAACTTATGATTTAATATTATTTAATAAGATATTTATTTATTCTACGATGAGCATTTCATCCAATAAATGTCCTGCACCTGCAAATTTATCAATAATAAACAAGCAATAGCGAATATCGAGAGTAATATTTCTGCATCTATCTGGGTCATACATAATATCACTCATTGTACTCTGCCAACATCTATCGAAATTCAATCCGACAAGTTCACCGTTTGCATTTAAAACAGGAGAACCGGAATTTCCTCCAGTAGTATGATTAGAAGCTATAAAACACACACGCATATTGCCGCCTTTGTCTGCATACCTGCCATAATCCTTATTATTATACAACTCTTTCAATTTATTCTCAACAACATAATCATAAATATTAGGATCTTCTTTTTCCATAATACCTTCAATAGTTGTATAAGGAAGGTAATTCACCGCATCTTGCGGATTAAATCCGGCAACATTGCCGTAAGCCACACGTAAAGTAAAATTTGCATCAGGATAAAAAACTTTATCTTTTTCAAACTCCATCTGAGCTTTCATATAGAAGCGCATAGTACTGTCAATTTCAGCCTGATATTTTGCCAAATTAGGATAAATATTTTCTCTATACATTGAGAATAAACTGGAATAAATAACGTACGCAGGATCCTTTTCAATTTTTTTATATTGTGATGGTTTATAATTATTAATAAAATCCGTAAGTTTTTCTTTATTACTAAACATTGAATTATCAAAAATATAGTCGGCAAACCTATCAAAATCACCATTAAACTTCTTTTCAACAGTTAAAAAGAAATCGGGCATCAAATCTCTGTCAATATTATCATAATAAATCTTAAGCAACACAGGGGCTAATTCTCTGTCAATTGTTTGATTATAATCTTTGAAAAACGATTCTATATTAGATTTGGATGTGTTGAGTAATTTATTCATAGTTTCGGCATCATCGCTTTTTTCTTTTGAATTCTGGACGAGTGAAGCGAATCTTCGGGCAAAACTTACCAATTCTATTCCTAATCCGGCTTCATAGAAATATTTGTATGCAACTTTATACGGAATAATATTTTCGTAGGAAGTGTTTAAGGTATTGATAATAGAAGAATAATTCGGATTGATACTTTGAGTAACGGCCCATTGATTAAACTCTTTTTCATAATCAAGTTTTTTCTGAACTCCGTTAATTCTATTAACGCCCTGCGACTCTCCTATCCATTTTTTCCAGCCGTTTGCAATACCTGCAATTTTATTTGCATACTGAATTCTAATCAGTGGATCTCTTTCCGAATAAGCATTCATTACATTCAATTTTTTATCTCTAATACCGATAGCTATAGGATTTTCAATTTCAGTAATACTTTTAACGGCGATTGCCGGAAGATATTCATTGGTAGTTCCGGGATATCCGAAAACGAATGTAAAATCGTCTTCTTCAACTCCTGCAAGAGAAATTTTAAGGAAGTTTTTAGGAGTGTAAGGTTTATTATCTGCAGAATAATTTGCAGGAAGATTATCATTATCGGCATATATTCTAAAAACAGCGAAATCGCCGGTATGCCGCGGCCACATCCAATTATCGGTATCACCGCCGAATTTCCCTATATTCGAAGGAGGCGCACCAACCAAACGAATGTCTTTAAATATTTCATATATAAATAGAAAATATTGATTTCCATAATAGAATTCTTCGACAATTGATTTGTAGTTAGCATCTTTTACTGCATCTTCCGTAATTTTTTTAATATTCTCATTTAATATTTTTTCACGTTCTGCTTGCGACATATTATCATTAACTCCAGCAAGTGCTTCTTCAGTAACTTCCTGCATGCTTACAAGGAAGCTTACTGTGAGTCCGGGACAATACAATTCTTCACTTCTATTCATTGCCCAGAAACCATCGGTAAGATAATCGTTTTCAAGAGAACTGTGACGTTGAATATTGCCGTAACCGCAATGATAATTAGTAAGCAGCAATCCTTCATTAGAAACAACTTCACCGGTACAACCACCGCCGAATATTACGATAGCATCCTTAAGACTTGCCTGATTGACAGAGTAAATATCTTCAGCTGAAATTTTCATTCCCATTTCCTGCATTTCCTTTTCATTCAATTGTTGAAGTAAAATAGGCAACCACATTCCTTCTTTTGAGAAAGAAATATTAATCATAAAAAATCCGGCAAGAAACAGTAATAAAGCTTTTTTCATAATTTATATATGTTTTTAATTTTTAGTAATCATAAAGTTTTGGAGGTGAGTTCTGAAACGTTATTCCGAATGAAAGATATTATAAACTATGATAATTATTGGCCAAGTTATATAAATTTTTGTTTCTTTCGGAATGACGATTATAAATTTTCAAAACACTTTCAATTTCTACTTTTCAAAAGATGTAAAGGTCGCAACACGGCATCAAAAGAAAAGTATTGCATCATTACAAAATCATCGTCATACAATACATTACCATTTTCATCAGTAAATCTGGAAGGTTTATTAACCCAGGCATAGAGTCTGTCTCTATCATAGTCATTGTCTTCCAACTCATAATTGTAATACCACAATCTATATGTTTTTACTGTTGTTTCCTCACCATATTTATCTATCAATGTAAGAACATGCGCTGGTTCCGTAAGCTTAATAGAATCAATGAGAGCAACGAGAGCAGTGTCGGTTTCACTAAATAAGTATTCATATCTGATATTTGCGAAAGAGCTCATTAAATCTATCATTCTCAGGGTATCATAAGGAACTTGAATATTATCCGGATAAGTTTTCAGGATAAAATTTCTTGAATCTGGATTTTCAATAACATACGAATCTTTCGGATATTCGTTATCGATATATCTAAAAGAAGAAATTTGTGGTATTCTATAATTAAATACAATATGAGCGCGCCAACTAGCCGGATCGGTTGTAAAATAAGGAGAAACATATCCTCTATAACCGGGAATATAAACTACGTAAGGTCTGTTCGAACCTTCATTAATCATATAGGTACCCATGCTATCTTTTGTACTTTCGCCAACATAAAAAGCTTTTAGCAACTTGTTTTTAACCGGAAACAACTTAATACCGAGAAAATCTATTTTATAACCTTTTCCATAGAACTCCACTTTTTTTCCTTTAGTTGCTAAGAGAGATATTACATTATCGTAAGACGAGCGCGATACCGGTTCACGCACCTGAAGTTTGCGAACTATTGCCAACAGATTTCTTACTTGTTCATCCATAGCATAATATCTTCCGTCAACAGTCCAAAAAGAACCGTCTTTCTCCAGAAGAACAGAATTATTTGATTTATCAACCATAAATATTTTATCAATGTCGTCAATATTTTCGATTGAAAAGATTTTATCCTTATTTTTATCGTCAATATTTTTAAGAATAAGAATTGCGGCCGCAATTATAACAACAATAATAAAAATTACGGTAAATATTTTAGTTTGTTTTTTCATCTTAATATATATTTAATCATTTACGGTTAATTTAATCTTCTATGAACCAATCGCAAACATATTACTCCAATTAAAATAAACAAGGTATCTTGAAACCATATAGTGCTTATATTTATCCACTTATTATAATTTAGTAACATTTGCCAGTATCGCTTTATTCATTGTTTATCGACATATTTGCCTTGATGGTTTCATAATTTTACTTTGAGTATCTATGTTTTCTGATTATCGAATAAATAATTCCGCCCAGAATAATAATCAGTGCCGGAATTATTAAGTTTATCAATTGATATTTTAATGAGCTTCTTTCTATTTTAGTAACATCTAATATTCTTAGTTTTAATTCTCTTGAACGAACTGAAATAAGATTTGAATCGTCACAAAGGTAATTCATAACATTAAGAAAGAATTCCGGATTACCAAATTGATTACTAGTATATTGGTCATAACCCATATTCAAAGGCATTCCGTCGCCAGCTCTGAACTGATTTTTTATCATATCGGCATCAGAAACAACAACCATTGCGGTAGGTACACTTGCAGGCAAAAAGTCTATCATAGCATTATCCCGCAAATCCGGAGGAATTCTATTATCATACAACGAACGGAAAGTTCCTTCTAAAAGCATTGCGACGGGAATATTTCTTTTATTAAACAAAGCCTGGTCAGGTTTGCGGGTGAGTAATTCCAAAGAAACAACATCGGGAGTCGCAAAAATCTTTGAATATTGCGATGAATGAAGTAGAACGGTATGCTTAACATTCGGAATATCAATTTTAGTTACAGGCGAAATAAATTCCGTTTTAATTGCATTAAGATTTTTTACTATCGGATGTGTACTCATAGGGGTAAGAACGGGGAAAAAAGTCCACGGGAAAAATTCAATCTGCGGTCTGCCCCCCACACTACCTGTTGTAAGCGGAATAGATAAACATTGTAAATCCATAATAAGTTGCGGTTCAAGTCTTACTCCGTAAGTATAAAGTTGGTCTTGAAGATTAGTATAATTATTTACCGCTAAGGTTACAGGACTATTTTGAAGGCTATCCATAGTTACATAAACGGGTTCAACAAGCCAAAGAACTTTACCGCCGCGCATAATGTACTGATCAATCACAAATTTATCTTTTTCCGGTAAAGCATTAGTTGGCCCCGGAATAATAATAGCCTGATATTTATTTTCCATCACAACAGAATCTTCACCTCTGCTCCGTATATTTGCCAGGCTATTGAGTTGTCCGTCAATATTTACGTAAGAAACACTGTAATATTCACTCAGCATAGCTTCGAAAGACACATAATAATCTCTTCGGAAACCACCGTAACCTTCAATAATTGCTACAGATGATTTATGAGTATTCGTAAGTTTTCTAATAGCATTAGATAAATTGTATTCCAAACTTTGAATTGAATTGTTTAATACTTCTTCGGATGGAGTTCCCATCTGTGTTTGCAACAACTGTACGGGAATTTCCCTATCTTTATAATTAATTAAGGCACCCGGAAATATAATTCTTCTTTCGCTTCCTGTTTTTGTATTAACACGTAAATCAGTCGGCATCAAACCTTTTTCGGCAAGTTCAGTATATGCTGCCATAACATCATCGGAATTGCCAACTCTTGCCGGGTCAATAAAAACATATTCAATATATTTATTGTGTGCGGCAAATTCATCCAGCATTTCCTTAGTTTCATTTCTCAACCTTTGGAAACTCATCGGAAGATCTTTACCTGTAAGCATTATTTTAACATACACATAATCGTCAATTTCATCAAGTAAATCCATAGTTGCTTGAGAAAGAGTATATCTTTTCTCAGAAGTTAGGTCGACACGCGTATAAAAGAACGAGGCCAATATATTTATTGCAACAACAAAAATTAATCCCGCAACAATTGTTTTCAATACCGAAAATTTCTTTTTCATATTTATTTTCTCCTTTCTATTGAAACTTTAGTGAATAAAATAAAAATAAATATGATGCTTAAAAAATAAACAATATCGCGTGTATCAATAACTCCACGACTTAAAGAAGCGAAATGAGCTTGCATTCCCAGAGATTTCACAAATAAAGAGAAATCCCCAAAGATTCTCATTGTATATATAAGTTCAAAACCCATGTACATAAATGCACATATTAATGCTGAAATTATGAATGCAACTATTTGGTTATCGGTTAATGACGAAGAGAAAACTCCAATTGCAACAAATGACATTCCTAAAAGAAATAATCCGGCATACGAACCCCAAACGGCGCCGCTATCAATATTACCGACCGGCGAGCCGAGAAAATAAACCGTAACATAGAAGACAATAGTAGGAATAAGAGCCATCAACACAATTGTACAATCGGCAAAAAATTTACCAAGTACTATTTGTAAAGGTGTTAATGGTTTTGTAGAAATAAGTTCGAATGTTCCCGAGCGTTTTTCATCGGCAAAAGAGCGCATTGTAACTGCAGGAATGAGAAACAAAAATACGAAAGGTGCAATCATAAACAAGCCGTTTATATTTGCATAACCATATTCGAGAATATTAAACGAGCCGGGAAAGACCCATAAAATCAATCCGGTTACTATTAAAAACACCAATATTACGATGTACCCGATTATTGATGCGAAGAAACCGCTTAATTCTTTCTTAAATATTGCCCACATAATTTATCTATTATTAAACGCAAATTTACATGTTTTTTATTATTCTATATATACGTTTCAATGAACGCGGTTGGTTCTTCCGGAAAGATAATAAATTCATCCAATACTGCCGGAATAAGTACTACAGAGCCTTTTACATATTTCAAACTATTTCCCTGATAGATGATTTCTCCTTTTCCATCAACAAAATTAAGAATTACAAAAGATTCTCTATCATTATAATTCAAATGTTTCTGATTTGAAATTCTGATATATTTCGTTTTCGACCATTTAAAATCGAATAAAGGTATTTCCGTATCTTTATGTTGAGGCAAAGAAAACATTTCTATTTCACGCATATCATAGTCGATAGCTTTTACCGCCAAATCCATATGTAACTCGCGGGGATTTCCGCTTTCGTCTAATCTATTCCAATCATAAATTCTATATGTAAGATCCGATGTCTGTTGAATTTCAGCCAAAAGTACGCCCGGTCCCAAAGCATGGATTAACCCTGCAGGAATTGAAATAACATCACCTTTCTTAACCGGAATCGGATTTAAAACCGTTTCCAAAGTATTATTTTCAAGATGCTTAAGATATTCATTCGGAGAAACCCTTTTATTAAATCCTGCAATAATATACGAATTCGGCTCGGCATCTATTATATACCATATTTCCGATTTTCCGTTTGCATAACCTAAAGATTTGGCCATCTCATCGTTAGGATGAACTTGTACCGAAAGCCATGAAGCCGAGCTTATCAGCTTATCTAAAATCGGAAATTGCTTTATATTGGGAGAAAAAACTTTTTCACCGATAAAATCATCCAGAAAGACTTCCAAAAGTTCATTTAGGCTATCGCCAGTGAATTCACCATTAGAAACTGTTGTTTCATTACCATCCACACCCGAAAGCATCCATAATTCACTGCCCCAAAGTTTATTTTTTACTATCGGGTTAAAAGTAAAAGGATATAAGATATTACTCATTGATTATTGGTTATCATATTTTAACACGTCTTCACAAACGTATTCTAATTTTATATTTGCTTTGCGGAACATTTCTTCCGATTCGGTGCCCGCATGATATTTCTTTTCACAAACGACACGAATAATTCCGCAATTAATAATCAGCATTGCACAAGTTCTGCAAGGAGTCATTCTGCAATAAAGCGTTGCTCCGTCTAATGCCACTCCAAGTTTTGCAGCCTGACAGATAGCATTCTGTTCCGCATGAACGGTTCTGACGCAGTGCATTGTTTTGTTGCCGTCTTCGTGAACCATTGCCTTAAAAAGATGTCCCACATCATCACAATGATCTAATCCGGCAGGAGATCCCACATATCCTGTTACCAAAATTCTGTTATTTTTAGCTATCACACAGCCGCTTCTACCTCTGTCACAAGTAGCTCTTTTAGCAATACTGTTGGCTACTTCCATAAAATATTCATCCCAACTGGGTCTAACATATTTTTCGCTCATAATTTTTCAATAATTTTTTCTATTTCTTTATGTAAGTCTTCTATGGAACCATTATTTTTTATATGATAATCAGCCATTTCAATACATTTTTTTAAATTTTGTTTATTAGGATCTGTTGTATTGAATTCTCTTTTTTCATTTTCGACAAAAGTTTCGAATGAGACATTATCGGTTTCCGAAGCTCGTTCGATAATTCTATGGTATCTAGTTTTAGGGTCAGCATCAACAGCCAGTAAAACAAAATTATTTTTTCTCTTTAAAGATAGAACTTCGCCCGGAGTTCTAATGCTTTCAATAATACAATTCTGTCCGTTTGCTACTGCTTTTTCATAAAGTTTATCAATAAGATAAGAAGGAGAATTATTGGTTCGCAAATCATTTGCAACAGTTACCATCGAATCGCGATTTACAGGTAAATTTCTTCTTTCAATTTCCTCAATAATAAAACCTCTGACGGAATAATGTTTGAAATTATAATGTGAGACGAGATAATCTACTATTGTACCTTTTCCCGCGCCAATGGTACCGGTAATTCCGATGATAATCATAATTTCAGTTTTTTAGATTCGTGAATCAGGTTATCAACCCATTTGCTATCAACGTGAGTATGTACAAAATTATCCATTTTAGATATTATCTCTTCGGCACTTTCAGCTATTATAACATTAGTACGATGTTCCGGCATCATAAAACCTTCTTCAACATAAACATCAAATTGCTTAATAAGATTATCGTAGTAATTATTAACATTCAGAATACCTATAGGTTTACAAGCTATATTAAGCTGATATAAAGTAAGTACATCACCGAGTTCATCCAAAGTTCCGAATCCGCCCGGCAACACAACAAATGCATCAGAATTATCAATAATCAATTCTTTTCTTTCACTCATTGTTTCGCAAAAAATAAACTCAGAGATATCATTATCTTTTGCTATATCTTTTTCGGCAAGAAATCTAGGCATTACACCAATAACATAACCATTTCTTTTCATCAGCGTATCTGCCATTACCTTCATCAAACCGATATCGGCACCGCCGTAAACTAATTTAATCTTACGTTGTGCCATAATTTCGGCAAGTTCAAGAGCGGTGTTTTGATAGATAGGTTTTTTTCCTAAAGCCGAACCGCAAAACACTCCGATAGACTTCATTTCATTGTTCATAGGAGTGTTACTAAATTATTCGATAGAGGTATAAGTAATTTCCATTTTGATATTTTTTGCGGGGTCAGAAGAATTCGGACCAAACAAAACACATCTACCCGGAGAATAGCCGCTATTTCTAACATGCAGATATAAATCGGAACTGTTAATATTACCTAATAAATAATTCTGGAGATGTCTTGTTATTCTAAAAGTAATTGTTCCTTTTTCAGAATCAAGGGTTCCCATATAAAAAGTAGAACCTTCCGCATAATCGGCAATTGTAACCATTTGATCGTTATCATTCATTCTAACCAATTCATAATTTGCAGGCACACCAAACTCAACATCATTAACATCAACATGGAAAGTTATTGTTGCATTGGCAATTGCGATATTATTTACCGAAGAGAAATTAGAAAAATAAGGCATGGATATTTTAGTTGCAATGCCGCCAAATGACTGAACATACAAGGTTTGTTCGCCTAATGAAGTGTTATTATCCAGCACCTGCGCCCGAAAAGCAGTAGATGCATGCTGATAGTCATAATGTTCGTACTCTAAGAATCTGGGAGTATCATCATCCGTTACAAGTTTAAAGACAAGATTATCAGCGGTATCATTATGATAATAAATGTTTATATAAGTATAAGCATTATCGAAGTCTAATCTCAAGAACGAACCCGAATTCGGAGTATTTACAGGATCAGGAGCAATATAAAATCCATTAAATTCTTTTATCAACATTTCATTAGTAATAGTAGTATCATTGGGGAAAGCCGATAATATTCTATTACCGAATGAATTATTCAATTTAAATGTAAATCTGGGCGGAATTTCTTCTTCATTAACCGTAATAGTATCAAAGCTTGGAGTAAATGTAATTGAAGCTAATTCAATATTTGAATGATTTACACGATAAGTAGAAAGATAAGAAGAGTCTGCTTCAAGAATTTCCTGTAATTCATAAACTCTTAAGGTATGAGTATAATTTTCATCACCATAGTAGCTGTTATAAGCGAAAGATATTTCTACTGAATCGGCGACCGGATTAAATTTCAGACTTTGCGAACCGGTACTCATATGAAAAGCCGTAGCAAGTCTGGAAGTTGTTTTTCCGAATGTCGCATCATAAATTGCTCCGAGCATATTACCATTATTATCGCTAATATTTCCGGAATTTATACTATTATATATAAAAGAATGAGCATTCAAGCTGATTGTATCAGTGTATTTAGGATCAAATATATCGTCATCCACAATACCAAGACCGATAACACTCGGATTTTCATTATTACAATTTGTAAATAAAAGGGTGCATAATATGCAAGCTATTATTAAGCCGTTTTTCTTTAATAAATTAAGCATTAAATAAAAAGAATTAATTATTACTAATAATTTCGTCAAAAAATTGATTGGATGTTTCGGAAAGATAATCCAGATCGTACTTGTTGTATGATATGTAAGGTATTTTTTTCTCCTTAACATATTCTACTAATTTAGGATTTACATCTTTTTCTGCAAATACAATAGCGTCCGAATTATCAATGGTACATTTCATAAGATACAGATAGTTAGGTATTTTTAAGATTTTCATCTCTTTAGCATCCAAACCATCAAATTTAAGTATATCAAATATAGAATCCTGAAATTTACCTTTAAAGTCGTCTTTATACAGAGTTGTAACAATTTTCACATCGGAGAACAGCGGATTATCACGATATAACTTATTAATATAAAGCGGGGTAAATGCTGCCATCCAACCATGGCAATTAAGCAAATTCGGCGACCATCCCAATTTCTTAACAGTTTCTAATACACCACGAGAAAAAAATATGCTTCTTTCATCATTATCATGAAATATTTTCCCGTTAGCATCGGTGAGGGTAGTTTTTCTATGAAAGTATTCTTCATTATCTATAAAGTAAATTTGCATTCTAACTTGCGATAACGAAGCAACCTTTATGATAACCGGATGGTCTATATCGTTAATAATAAGATTCATTCCTGAAAGGCGGATTACTTCATGAAGCTGGTTTCTACGTTCATTGATAAGCCCGAATTTCGGCATAAAAGTCCGAATTTCCTTATTTCTTTCTTGAATACCTTGAGGAAGCAATCTGCAAATTGTACCCATTATTGATTCTTCGAGATAAGGGGAAATTTCCTGTGAAATGAATAATACTCTTGTTTTTTCGAGGTTTGGATTTATATCCATAATTAGATAGTTTCAATCACTTGCAAAGATAATAAAAAAAATTCAGATAAAAAGCAAAAAAAAACCTCACAAAATTTTTGTAAGGTTTTTTATGATTTTTTATTATAGTTTAAAACTATTGTTCTGTGGCAATTTCTTTGATAGCGGAGTAACTGATTTTAAAAGCTCCTACTTCGCGTAATTCTTGTTTTATATCGGTGATTATACCCATTCTAACTGATCTGTCGGCTTTGATAGAAGTAGTTAAGAATTTTCTATCTACCTCATCACGAGCTTCTCTTTCAGAGAAAATAAAATTTGGAATATCACTAATTTCCGCGAAACTATCATTTAACTGAATACGTGTTTCCGTACCAAGACGTGCATTTGACGGCGGACCGACAAATATGTAGCTAACGAGCGATTTTCTTTCCAGCTTTTCAACCTGAGAAGCGTAAGGAACTGCTGTTCTAACCAGCGGGTCTGCTTGTCTCATAGTTGTAGTAATCATGAAGAAGAAAATAAGCATGAATACGATATCCGGCAATGAGGCGGTGGATACTGCCGGAACTTCTTTTTTGCCTCCTTTAGTAAATTTTCCCATACTTCAATACTATTTATATTCTTCAGGTTCTGCTTCGGAAATAGAAATCGGAACTGCCCTTCTAATCGCAGACATTAATGTCTCATCTTTAAGCGATGTAAAAGGAACACCGAATTCTTTTCTCGATAATTCGTCACGTAATTCATTTACAGCTTTTGTAAGCTCATCTTGAACTGCAATATACATTTCATAAGAAGTACCTCTATCGTTTTTAAGAGAGATAATACCTCTTGAAACTTCAAATAGACCGCCTAAAGCAGGAATAGTATCCCAACGTTTTTCAGGCAAGTTTTCTCTATTATAAGGATTCGAAAGAAACTCTTTAGCCTCATCCTTAAGCGTACGGATATCACCTATTCTATCATTTATCAATATTCTATCATTTCTACTAATGTTTACTTTAAGAATATTACGTTCTTTGATATCTGGTGGTTTTTCCGTAGGCGGCACCGGTGGCGGCAACATTCTCGCTATACCCGTATCAACCTCCATAGTGGTAGTCATAAGGAAAAAGGCAAGCAGCAAGAAAGATATATCGGCCATTGAACTTGCATTAATCTCCGGAACCTTTTTCTTAGCTTTTCTATTAATCATTTTTATCCTTATTATCTGTTTTTAATAAAACTCATTACAGCTGAATAAATTACAGCAATTATAGCACCGGCAAATGAAAAATAAGCTAAATAGCAGCCAACACCTACCCATTTCGATATTTGTTGATTAATTTTCATTTCTTCCATATATTCTGCGGATAATTGCGCATCAGGCATTATCCAAGCAATTACAAATAATACAATTATACCTAAAATTAATAATCCTATATTCATAAGTTTTTTCTTGGTATAAGTTGTAAAAAATAAGGGTAAAATAAGCGATACGAATGCACAGAATATTACAGCAACCATAGAAATAATTATAGCAGGTACAACCAGACTATTCTGCAATCCAATATCGGTTTTGATATCTGAACTTTTAATAAGTATCAGCACGCAAAACACAATGCCGATAGCCATAAAAGCATAACAGATAATCTTTCCAATTAAATTTAATGTTTTATGCATAAATACTCCTTGCTAATTATTTGTTTTCTTCTATAATATCTAAGAATAAAATTGATGAATCTTCCATATCTAATACTATACTTTCAATTTTGGTAAGAATATAGTTATAGAAAATTTGGAGGATAACAGCAACTATCAACCCGAATACTGTGGTTAACAACGCTACTTTCATACCGCCGGCAACAACTGCAGGAGACATTTCACCAACTATAGAAATTTGGTCAAAAGCTTGAATCATACCGATTACAGTACCCATAAACCCCAACATAGGAGCAATTCCGATAAATAATGAAATCCAAGGAAGACCTTTTTCTAAGCGTGCAGTAGCAACACTACCGTAAGATACTATTGATTTTTCCACTGCATCTATTCCTTCATTATATCTTTCCAATCCTTGCCAGAAAACACTTGCTAAAGGACCCGGAACATTTTTGCATACCTCTTGTGCGCCTTTAACGTCTTTTCTTTTAATAGCTTCTTCTATTTGACTTAATAATTTTTTAGAGTTGGTTGTTGAAAGTGTTAAATAGATAATTCTTTCTATAGCCAAAGCCAAACCGAAAATCAAACAGATAAGAACTGTTGACATAAAGCCAGGACCACCATCAATAAATTGTTCCTTTAAAACATGGTGAAAAGATTTTTTTGCTTTAACAACTGTTTCACCACCTGTAGATGTTGGAACTGCTGTTGGCCTTGCTTCCGGTTGCTCTACAACAGCTTGTTCGGCTTGTTGTTCCGTAGCTACAGGTTCATCCGTTGCCTCTTGTGCAACAATAGTGTTAGATACTGCAAAAGTTAGTAAAAATACCATTGCAAATAAAGAAAATAACTTTTTCATAATTTTTTTCAATTTGTTTCTATTTATTTTTTATTAATTTAATTTTACTTTCATTTCATCTGCGGAGAGACAGGGATTCGAACCCTGGGTTCCGTTTTGCAGAACACACGCTTTCCAAGCGTGCACCTTAAGCCACTCGGTCATCTCTCCGAATCTATTCATACACCCTATATGAGCGGCAAAATTTCAGGCTGCTAAGATACAACATTTTTTTCTAAAGAATTATTTTTATTTCTATTTTTTATCAACTTAATAATTACAACTAATAACCAGGTGATTATATTATTACAAATGAAATTTTATATATTAAACTTTTTTTTTACGAAAATATTATATCGAAAACAACTTTTTTACATTCTCATTTGTGATTCTTGATAAATCTTCTAATGAAATTTCTTTTATTTCCGAAACTTTCTCTGCAATAATCAAAATATTCTTACTATCGTTTCTCTTGCCTCTATAAGGTACCGGCGATAAATACGGAGAATCGGTTTCCAAAAGGATATTCTCTAATTCTACTTCTTTTAATAATTCAGGCAGTGAAGAGTTTTTATAAGTAACCACACCTCCAACACCTATATAATAACCTAAATCCAAAATACGTTTGGTTTGCTGCTTACTTCCTGGCCAACAATGAAAGACGCCTCTTAATCCCGAATATTTTTTCTCTCTTATAATATTAATAATGTATTCTTCGGATTTTCTACTGTGAATAATCACCGGCAAATCCAATTCCAAAGCCCAATCAAATTGTTTACGCAAAACCTCAACTTGCAGGTCAAAGTATGTCTTATCCCAATATAAATCCAATCCTATTTCACCAATAGCAATATATTTGTCTTTGTCTGAGAACAATTCTTCCTCAATAATATCTAATTGTTCTTTATAGTCTTCATTAACAGACGTAGGATGCAAGCCCATTGCTCCGAAACAATATTCATGGTAATCCGATAATGTATTCTTAAGTTTAGTTATTGAATCTTTGTCGATATTAGGAAGAATCATTTTTGTAATTCCCGCATCGATAATATCTTTTATCACCTCTGCCCTATCAACATCGAATTCTTCGATATATATATGAGAGTGCGTATCCGTAAAAGTTATCATTTTATTTCTTTTAAAATTATATCTCTGATTCCCGATATCTGTTCGTCGGTATATTTTACACAATTGAAATGTTTACGCGGACAACGTTTTTTCCCGAATTTACTACATGGCCTGCATTTCAAATCTTTTCTTTCCATCCAATGGTTTACACCGGCGAAATCATAAGGAAAATACGGAAAGAACCCCAGTTCAGGAGAAGTACTGCCCCAAAGGGTTATCAGATTCTTTTTTAGAGCTGCCGAAATATGCATCATTCCGGTATCGCCGGCAAAAACGAATTCGGAATTACTGATTAGTAATGCCGATTGCTGTAAATTAAGTTTTCCAACAAGATTTAAGATATTATTACATGATGATGTAATGATTTCCCCCGCTTCTATTTCTTTTTTTCCACCTATCAGTATTACCGGATAGATATCATTTATTTTATCAATTATCCTAATGATATATTCCGGCGGAACCGTCTTGGTATAATGTTGAGTGCCTACGGCAAATACCATGTATTTCCCGGGAAGAATAATCTCATCTGGAAGTTTCGTATCTTCTGAAATATAAAAATCCAAACCCTTATTATCATTTTTTATATTGAAGCGTATTAAAGTATCAATATTTCTATCAACAATATGTCTATCGGGCAATAAATTAATTTTAAAGGTTACGTAAAGCCATTTTCTAAAATCTAATTTTTTAAGACTGCTTGAAGGAAGCCTAAGATTCAGCTTTATCATAAATGATCTCATATTGTTGTGAAGATCAATAACATAATCATATTTTTCAGACTTTAATAATTCGATTGTTTCCTTAAGATTATCTTTAAAAGTTATTATTTTATTGATATTAGGATCATTTTCGACAAGTGAAACATTCTGATCCTTTGTAAGATAATGTATCTCGTGCGAAGTTTGCCGGGCAAGGCAACGAATTGCCGGACTCGTTAGAACAATATCGCCAATTGAGCTTAATCTTATAAGTAGTATCTTCATTCAATATTTCCTACAGAACTTGATATATTTGCAATAAGCTTTGCAATAAGTTTTCCAATTGATTCAAAGGCAGCATATTTTTCCCGTCCGAAAGTGCTTTTGACGGTTCCGGGTGCGTTTCAATGAAAATACCATCAGCGCCGGCGGCAACAGCAGCTTTAGCTATTGTTTGAATGAATTGCGGAGTGCCTCCTGTTACTCCTTCCGAAGTATTCGGCCGTTGCAAGGAATGCGTTGCATCAATAACAACCGGATATCCGAATGTCTTCATAATAGGAATCGAACGCATATCAACAACCAAATCGCCATATCCAAAAGTTGTACCTCTTTCAGTAAGCATGATATTTTTATTTCCGGTAGATTCTATCTTTTCAACAGTAAACTTCATGGATTCAGGAGACAAAAACTGACCTTTTTTTACATTTACGATTTTTTCTGTTTTACCTGCCGCAAGCAACAAATCTGTTTGCCTGCATAAGAAAGCCGGGATTTGTAAGATATCAACATACTCAGCCGCGAGTTTAACTTCATTAACATCATGCACATCTGTTGTAACAGTCAAACCGAATTCCTCCTTAATTTTTCTAATTACATTTAAAGCCTTTTCATCTCCAATGCCTTGAAAAGAATTTAGTTTCGACCTGTTCGCTTTTCTATATGAGGCTTTAAAAACAAATGGAATTCCCAGCCTCGAACTTATCGCTGATAGTTCTTCTGCAATTCTAAGAGGACTCGTTTCATCTTCGATAACACAAGGACCTGCAATTAAAAAGAACTGGGATTTATATTTTGCAATATCTTTCATTTTTAATTTTTCATCGTTGATTATTATTCCACTTTTACCGATTTAATGTTACCTGTTTCCGGATCAACGGTAAGTTGTTTATATTTCTGAGGGTCTAATGAAATAATATTTCCGAGTTGAGGCAATGAATATAAACCTCCTGTCAGTATTTTATTATCGTATTTAATTGATATATCAGCAACAACCGGTACTCTGTATCGAATTCCCTTACTGTCATCCGGAGCTTGTATCTTTAGGATATCTGTATGAGGAGATACTTGAAACGTTAATTGTTGTCCGCTACCCTGGCGAGAACTGTTGCAAACGCCGGCCTCTTTCGAAAAACACAGAATATTTACATCTTTATTAATGTTGGCGGCATCAGGAGAATATACAAAACAATGTTTATAATACTTTATATTTGTATAACCGCAAAAAAGACTTAGATAAGCATTCTCGATTTCCAACAACCTTTTATCCATATATTTTATACTTCCCAACTCGTAAGATGTTTCTTGATAACCGGAAAGAAGGTCTAATCGATTTTGGCGGATATCCATGAGTTTTCCGACTGCTTCTTCAGCTTTTTCTTCCAAAGTCATTTCCTTTGTTTTAGAATTATAAACTTCCATTTTATAGAAGGAAGTATCGAAACTAACAACTCTTACCGCAGTATCAACAGTAGTAAATCGTGATGATATTGCCGAGAAGTTATTGAATTCGGGCATTTCCGTAGAATTAATCATATTGCCGAAGTTAATATCATTAAAATCTCCTTCAAAATCTTTTTGATTCGTCAGTCCGCAGAAAATACCGAGATTATTCATCATAACATATAAATCTTTCTCAACCTTACCCGGTTCGGGAGCCTTCAAAGAAAATTTAGCATCATCATCAGGTTCGCTGAACGGATGAATCTGTACCCCTTCTATAAAGTATTCCTTTTTTTCGGATTTTATCGGATTCTCGACACCAAGATATTCCGAAGCAAATTTCGAATACGGTCCCGGCACACTATGTTTTTCGGAATAAATAACTTCAATTATAAAAGATTTTTTCGGAAGATAATAAATAACAGCATCTTTATTATCGTTTTTATATTGGTTGACTGTTATTTGAGCGAAAGCTCCAAGATATAATATTGTCAATGTCGTGAACAAAAATATTTTCTTTCTCATGGCTTAAAGATTTATTTTGCAAAAATAAAGAAAAAAAACTTACAAACTCAACGTTTAAAGTTTTTTATAGTTTTGGATTCCGTATTCTCAGACCTATTAGTCATCACCGGCTAAGTGCTAAAAGACAGATATATTTAATCTTTTATTCTTTCTCAAAAAAATTCAATCTTAATCTTCCGGTTCTAATTCCTAACGCTAAACTTTCTCATAATTACATTACCATACTCATCGGAACAACGCATTATGTAATTACCCGGCGTAGTAATAATAGGCATTTGGTGAAAATGTTTTGTCTTACCTAAATAATCGTCATTGAGATTCCAAAAAATAGTAGTATTTGGTTGTCGATGTGCTATTTCGAAAATAACCTGTTGCCTGTCGCCTTTTATTCCTACTGGAATTATAACGGTTGTACCTTGATCAGGATAGATAAACGACATCATTTGATCATTATTCGAGTGGCAACCGGCCAATAAAGGAGGCATAGAAATATAATCGGCATGCGATTTTTTGTAAAACCATTCCATTACCGGAGGCAAAACATAATAAATTTCGAAATTGTTCGGATCTAATTCGGTACAAGTAGATTTTACCCTGTATTGTTTCGTATCATCAAGAAATTCTTTCTTATGATAAGGGCAAACTCCCGTATGAACTTCGCAATCGGGAATTGTTATAATTTTCGTTTCTTCACAATTTAGTGATTTCGGATAACCGGATACAGAGCAAACTTCAACTTCAACGGCATCATCGGTAATAGAAACAAAACCGTATCCCTTATTCAATTTATCTATAACTTCAAACATAACCGGAGCCGCAACACCAACACCTGTTAATCCGGGTCTTCCTTCCCCATCCGAATTACCAATCCAAACACCTACAACATATCTATCAACAACTCCAACGCTCCAAGCATCTCTCAATCCGAAGCTTGTGCCTGTCTTCCATGCAACTCTCTTCCCCGAATGAAAATTCTGCCAACCTAATTGCTGTTCTGGCCGGTTGACGTTAAGCAATGCTTGAAAAGTAAGAGAAATTGCAGATGGTGAAAACGGCGGATCAAATAAGAAACTATTTTTCAAGTCTAAAGAGTTAACCGAACAATAAAGTTTCCGTGCCATTGAGCCATAAGTATTCGTAATATCAAAAAGACTTGCTTCGGCACCTCCCAGAATTAAAGATAATCCATAATGCTCAGGAGAAAATTTCAATCCGGAAAGTTTGCATTTCTTCAATTTATCATAAAATTTATTTACTCCGTAACTTCTTAATAAATATACGAAAGGCATGTTCAGCGACTTAAATAAAGCTTCATCGGCAGTAACAGCTCCAAGATATTCGCCCGAGTAATTTTTGGGAGTATATCCCGATATATTTATAGGAATATCCGGAATTATCATTTGCGGCAGTAATTCGCCGGCATCAAGCATACTCGAATACAAAAAAGGCTTTAAAATACTACCTGTAGAACGCTGCGCCATAATCATGTCAACCATACCCGCATCATTCGCATTCAAATAATTTCCCACATAAGAAACAATTTTCTCATCAATATAATCGACAACATAAACACAGGCGTTTTCAATTCCGTTTGCTGAATTTATTTTATAATGATTTGAAATTATATTAATTATATCCATTTGCAAATCATAATTAATATCGGAATGATTTTTTTTCTGATCGAAATATTTACCGAATGTCATTGAATAATGAAAAGCATGCATCGGCAAATCGTACGGAGCAGCCGGAATTTTTTCCAAACTTGCTAAGTCGAAATCATCTTCGGAGAAGTTTTTTACTTTTTGATACTTTTTCGGAAGGTATGATTTGGAATCAATCAGACCATAGAGTAATTTATCCCTTTTTATTTGAAGTAATTCACGGTTTTTTCCGGGATGAATAAGCGCCGGGGAATTCGGCAAAACAGCTAAAACAGCTAATTCGCTCCATGTTAATCTATCTGCGGAAGTATTAAAATATCTCCAGGCAGCGGCATCCAAGCCCACAACATTTCCCCCGAAGGGAGCATTGGCAGCGTATAATTGCAAAATTTCATTTTTGGAATACCTTACCTCAAGTCGTAAAGCTAAAATACTTTCAATAATTTTTTCTTTAAAAGTTCGTTCTTTGCCGTCTCTTGAAAGTCGAACCACTTGCATTGTAATTGTGCTTCCGCCGCGAATAACTTTTTTTGATTGAATATTATCCTTGGCAGCAGTAAATATTGAGACGGGATTTATTCCGGAATGATGGAAAAACAATTTATCTTCGTAATGCGTTAAGCAGCGAATGTATTTTTCAGGCAAAACATTCGACGGCGGAAAACGCCATTGTCCGTCTTCAGCAATCTTAGCGCTCAACAGTCTTCCGTCTGAAGAATAAACAGTTGTCGAATACGGTTTATTAAACTTCGGAACAGGAATACATAGAAAAAGTAAGAGCGAGACAAGATATACTGAAAAAATTATCAATAATGCCTTACTGTTTTTCATTTCTTATTTAAACTATTTTACCTCAATATTCCTTGCAGGAATCACATAGAAAATTTCATTATTGTACATATCATCACAACGAACCTGCGGAACCGTATATTTACCTGAGTGTACGGCTACAAGACTGATTCTGAATTTCAATTTCGCACCGGGCATTAAATCAAAATAATAATATGCTCTATCATCGCGAATATCAATAAATCTGATATTCTGATCATAATAATCATCGAACATTCTGTTATTTACAATTTCCCAGCCACCGGGTAAAAGATATGTTAATGCATTATCGGTAATACGATATCTTTTATCATTATTTTCAACGGTTATTTCTGCATAAAATTCCGTATTCTTTGCCAATGATTTCGGATTAATAAGTTGCCCCGATTTATCATAATAATTTACGCTCATATTAATGTAAGCGCCTGATTCTATCGTATCATATTCAGCAACATAACCTTTAGCATAAACACTTGCGTAAATCATATCATTAGAAAGATTTTCCACTTCTATTTTGCTATCTTCGTTCGGAACGAAATCAAAGACTATAGAAGATCTATTTGTATTTATCTGATAATTTTTATTATCAATGGTGAGATTAGCAACTAAATCCGATTTTGTGAGATTATGTTTTTCGGCATATTTCCCAAGTACGAATAGATTAAAGGCCGCTGTCTGAGTCGACATCCATTGATTTTTGCCGAACTCACCGGCTAAACTCAGAATATCTTGACGAACAATTTCTTCATCAGCGTTTATCAACATTTCGGCATAAATATAGAATGCGAAATCTCTGCTGAAACTTCCGTAAGAAATATACCAATCCGACATCATTTTATTAGGTTCCAATTTAACTTCCGCGAAAATATCCTGTGCAATTTTTGTTTTTCCGGAAAGAGCATAAGTAGCGGAAAGAATTACTTTGGATAATTGTTGCAGATTCTCTTGTTCTTTAAACCTGTTCATTGCTCCCGTTTCAGGAGTATTATTTAATGCAAGTATGAAAAGTCTATATGCCTGATAAACGTCCGAAGTCGGATAATCGACGTTGTAATTCCAAGCCTTAGCTTTGTTGGCGTGATATTTCATTATGCCTGAGAGCATATCGTCCGGAACATTATAACCTCTGTTCTTTGCTTCAATAAGAAAATGCGAAGCATAAATTTCTGTCCAAGGTACAACATAACTGCCGCCCATCCAGTTGGTCATAGAATTATCATTACGAAGATAATTTTTCAACTTGGAAATTGCAGCTTCAACATTAAGCTTTATTTCTTTCTGCTTTGCATCATCGAAAGTTATAAAATAATCCAAATAAAGCTGAGGAAAAGCCTTAGAAACAGTTTGTTCCAAACAACCGTGAGGATATCCTATTAGAAAATCAAGATGAGAGAACAAATCGAGAGGAATAAGAGTGTTCAAAGTAACTTGTCCGCCTGTAGTTCCATCAATTCCATTGAAAGACAAATCTATTGTTTTTGTAGATTTCGGATTTACTTTTTCCATTACAACAGTTTGCTTTAATGAGAAAGGCATCCTGATAGGAATAGTTATTTTTGATTCGGCACCAACATTTCCGGCAGAAGCGTTGATAATTAGTTCGGCATTTCCGGAAACTTTCGGGACTCTCAAAGTAAACTCAACTGTAGCTTCTCCATTACTGTTAGTTGTTACCGACATTGAATTTTTACCGATAATGTTGAGTTTGTTTGTTGAAAGACTGATGTTAATATTTTTGCCGATCATGTCGGGAGCAATAACCTGAATCGGAACTATAAATTCATCATTTGGAGAAACGATTTTCGGCGCCGTAGGCATAATCATAATCGGATCTTTTACAATAATATTCTCTTGAGTGCTTCCGTAAGCATTTTTATCATTGGATGCAATGACCATTGCGCGCAACGAGCCTATATATTCGGGAATTTCTATTGAATGTTTGTCTTTAGCTTTCGCTTTTAGTTCAAATGGACCGTACGAAAAAGCCACGGCCTGAAATCTTTTAGATAAAGCTGTTTCCATATCGTTAAACTCCATATCGCCGCCGACAGCAAAAACAGAGTTCATCTCACCTTCGTAAGCATCAATAATTCCGGAATAATTATCCCAAGTATTTATTCTCAATGCCTGTTTTGAAAAGATATATTTATGCGGATCCGGAGTTTTGTATGAAGTTATTCCGAGTATTCCTTCATCAACCAAAGCCAAAGTGTAATACATCGGTTTGCCGGACGTTTCGGAAACAGTAATATCAATATTTGTTTTCGATTGTGTTTCTTTAGGCATTGAAATTACAGGTTGAAGTTTTGTTGCAGGATCTTCAACCTTAACCGGAACAATTCCGTACAATCTTATAGGAAGATCATTACCGGAAGTATAAGGTTGGAAAAGAATGACATTTATATAAACGTTGGGCAACATTGCTTCAGTAGCAACAATCTTCACAAGAGCATCTTCTTTTAAATCAGAGACATTAAAACTCTCAATAACAGTTGAAGAACCTTCTATACAAACAAGGGCTTTTGCTTCCTTATTTGCCGGAAAAGTAAGATTAATTGTTTCTCCAACCTGATAAGTATCTTTATCTGTTTTTAAAGATAAAATTGCCGGTGCGTCACTGATATTTTTATTTCTATCATAATAAGGATAATCGAAATTGACGACTTCGGAAAAAACATGACCACCTTTATAATCATTGATAACAATAAGATAAGTTCCCCAATCTTTATCGGCAAAATTTAAAACAAATTTCGATTTTCCGTTTTTCATACTTATTACATCTCCCTTAACAGGTCGTTTATAAGTACCGTTTACATATTTAGAAAGGTTTTCATAATCATTATCCCACCACCAATAGTAATCTAATTTATAAACACTTAGCGACAAATCGGCATTCTCATCATCAATTTTCCCGTCTTCGTTTACAAGCACAACATCGAAAGTCCAATCTTGATCCGTATAATAATACGACCAATATTTAGATTGCGGTTCAGGTAATTTTACGCCTACATATCTTTTGAAAGGAGAAAGTACGCTTGATGTTGAGGAAATGCTGAAATCTCCGTTACCTTCAAAAACTTTAGTAATAAAAACGGCTTTAGAAAATCCCGGTAAAGATAACTTAGAAAGATTTTCCAGATTTATATCCGCATTTCCTTTGTCATTGAGTTTCAACGATGAAACCAAATTTACTTCGGTAGGAATAAAATCAGCACTAACATTATTAAACGAATATCCCGGAAAATCATTAAAAGATGTTGTTATTGAAGAAACCTTGACATCAACGGAAGCGCTTAAGTTTGAAGCAGGAAGTCCGTTTAACCAAGCAGAATTTAATTTAACTTTCGGAACTCTATTCAATGATATTGTTTTCGGAAGATTAAGATCAACTTTCAATCTGTTCGGTTTTACTGTTTCAATACGTAAGCCCTTGTGAAAGCTCTGATTGCCGAGATGAATGTATGCCGACCATAATCCCGTAGGATCTGAAGGCACTGTTGCAAATGCAAAAGAATAAATATTTCCGACTGTAGAATTATTAACTCTTTTCAAGACTAATCTGCCCTGACTATCAAAAACTTCCAAAATTACCGGAAAATTCTTAGGTACAGTATTATGAATATCCGAAATAATAAAATTAATATTAACGGAATCACCCGGACGCCAAACATCACGATTACTGTATATGAATCCGTTAATATTAGATTTAACCAAATTTCCCGAAACATCAAAATTGCTCAAAGAAAGAGACTGGTTTTTATCAAGTTTAATATATGCTTTGCTGGTTTTGCCGTCACGCACTTCAACAAAATAAGGTACAGACTCCGGTTTAATTTTACATTTACCTTCCATATCGGTTTGTGCCTGCCCGATAACCTGTTTTTGAAAATTATACAAAAGCACATCGCAATTAGCAACCGGTTCGGCATTATTAATACCTCTTACGAAAACATTTACCAGCTCATCGGTTGCGTATTTTACCGTAACGGCAATATCCGAAACAAGAATATTTTTCTTTATTTCAACATAATTATAGAACGAACGGCTGCAGGGATCTTTTTCCTCCTGCCACCAATTAGGTCCATAATAATATGATTTATAATCGTAATATTCATTATCCCAATATTTGTCGTCATAATAAGTTTTACCTACTATTTCGTTATCACAATCAACTGCATAGCAAGTCATATCATAATCCAAAGAAATCTGAAAAAGATCGCCCGGAATAACATCAACATAATCGGCAATACGAATACTGTAAACTTTCTTCTGCGAGTAATCATCAGCAGAAAGTGCTAATTTCACTTTTCTTTCCAGTCGTCCTACATTTCTTATATAATATGTATCACTAAAATTATTATCTTGTAAAAAATCCAAAACATTATTATCATAAATCTTTACAATTCTTAAAATTACGGAATGAAGATTGGCTGCTTCAAAAAACATTGTCGCACCGCTTTTATCAGGAACAATATAACCATCGTCAAGCCAATTTATTGACGGTAAATTCGAATCGGTGAAAACAAAACTTAAACTCAAATCATCGTTTAACTTTTTCGAATTAATATCTTTCAAATTTTCATCAACATACAAATAAATTTCTTCATTAGCAAGATCATTAATATTATCGAAAACAATTGACAACAGATTATCATTAATTTGAGTTTTATATGAAGCTGTTTGGGAGATATAAATCAATCCGTTAATATTTGAATTCGGATGCAAAGGATTTGAAAATTCAACGGTTAGGGTTTTGGTTCCGCTTTTTGCTGAATGATTAAGATATTTAAATTCGGACTTTGCCGGGATTGTATATTTCTTTTCTTCTTTACTATTGATATTCATCGGTTCGCCGTTGAAATTAATTGTAAAGGCATATTCTCTATCAGCCCTGACAATATTAGGAACGGTAATTTTAACTCTTTTACTTCCGATTTGTTCCGCATAACAAGAATATTTCTTTTGTACATTACTATCAATCAATTTTATAGCATCCTGGATAGTCACAGAATTTACGAATTGCAACTCAAAAGAAAGAGTACAAGTATCCGTATCGCTTGCAAGATAAAAGGCTTCCGAAACTTTGAAATCCTGCGCTTTAACAATAAAATCGAAAGTAAAATCAGGAAGATTCGTCGGACTGTCAATAAACTCCTTCAAATTAAATTTACATTTATAAACTTTATCAGCCTGCGGCTTTTCAGCAAATTTATAACCGATTGTATGTTCATCCACCCAATAAACTTCGCCCTTAATTTTAGGATTGATATTAAAAACCCGAGAATGAATTACCTCTCCAAAAACTTTTTTCAATTTAATATCAGAATTGAAAGAAATTTGAAGATCCTGATTTTCGGAAATAAAACCTGATGTGTAACTTGTAATCAACCCGAAATAAACCTCATCAAAATTATTAATACTTTCAATGAATTCATTTTGTTGGTTTTTTGTTGAATCTTTGTGTGTACAAGCCGATATTAGACTTGATATAATAATCACGCTTGTGATTATTAGCAGATTTCGTGTTTTCATGACTTGATGTGTTTTTAATTGAATTTTTAAGAAAATGGGGAAAAGTTAATGTAGTTTCTGGCGTTTTTTTAGAAATGTGAGCATAATATTATTATATCCCGTATTAATATCCGCTTCCACATAATCTATTTGATATTGTTGGCAACGAAGTTTGATTTCTTCATGAAATTTTTTCTGGAAATCAATATATTCTTCACGAATTAATCTAGGATTAATTTTCAGTTCCGTGTTGGTTTCCAAATCAATAAATTTTGTAGGTTTTTCCGGAAAATTAAAATCTATTTCCTTATATTTATCAACAACGTGAAAAAGTACGACTTCGTTTTTATTATATTTCAGATGTTGTAGAGCCGAGAAAACCGAGTTTAAGTCGGCATTATCATCAAACATATCAGTAAATAGAATTACCAAAGATCTTTTATGTATTTTTTCTGCGAGAAGATGAATCGAATTTGTTACATCGGTTTTTCTTTTATCCGAAAGTTTAAAATTCTCAATCAATTTTTCATATTCGGTAAATAAAAATTTTTGATGTTCAATGGAAGATCTTACCGGAGTGAAAAGTTCAATATTATCTGAGAACACAGAAAGTCCGACTGCATCGCGTTGTTGTTGTAATAGTTTTGTGATACAAGCAGCAGCATAGATAGAGAATGTAATTTTGTTGGGATTATCAACAGTAGGATTATCCATTATCGGATAATACATTGATGATGAGTCGTCAATCAGCAGGTAACAACGAAGGTTAGTTTCTTCTTCGAAACGTTTCACAAAGAGTTTATCCGTTCGAGCATACAATTTCCAATCAACATGTTTTACCGATTCCCCATGATTATATTCTCTATGTTCGGCAAATTCAACAGAAAACCCGTGGAAGGGACTTTTATGCAAACCTGTCATAAAGCCTTCCACCAATTGGGTTACTATGAATTCCAACGAGTTAAACCGTTGTACCGCTTTATTATCTAGCACAATTCCTGAACTTTAGCTGCGAGTGCTGCTTTATTTGTAGCACCAACCTGTTTAGATACAACTTCGCCTTTCTTGATAAATAATACGGTCGGAATATTTCTCACACCGTATTTTGCGGTAATAGCAGGAGATTCCTCGATATCAACTTTACCTATATTCACTTTATCCTTATACTCAACCGCCAATTCGTCTATATAAGGAGCAATCATTTTACAAGGACCGCACCATTGAGCCCAAAAATCCAAAACCAAAGGTTTTTCATCATTCAAGAATTCATCAAAATTCTTATCATTAATTTCTAATGCCATAGTATTTAAGTTTTTATAAATAATTATATTAATTTCAATTTAATTGCAAAGTTAAAGAAAAAAACAACAATTAACAGTTAATAACAAACAATTAATCGTTGTAAAGTATTTCGAGTTCCGAATCCGGGAGTTTAAAATGTATATTCAAAGTAAAGTTGTACAGATCTAAGAAGCGGATTAAAATCACGGTCGATTGATTCTAATACGTTAGCAGCATTATCAGGTTTGCCAACATTAAACTTAATTGTTTCAACAGCGGGGATAAATCCGTGCATATATCTAAGACTCAAACCGAATTTACTATTAAACTTATAAGACAGACCTAAAATACCGGATACATCGGATCTATTAAAAACTTTTGCACTGAATTCTTTATAACTATAATGCGGATAAGTTATCAGAATGGCCATATATGGGCAATCCAGCAAGTCTCTTACAAAAAGTTTATATGAATATTGGGCACCAACTTCCACCGTAAAATTCCGATTTATGTTAACTGTTAATAACAATGGAATTGAGAGATTTGTTGTATAATATCTAATATTACCGAGCCATTTTTCACCTTCATCACTATATCCGGCAATAAATATCATACTATAATTTTGTGTTGAAACTACTAATTCGCTTGAGATACCAATTACAGGTGTAAAGTTATATGCTACTTTAAAGCCTCCGTTAAAGCCTAACATTACATCTGAAGAGAAAATATCTCTATCAAGATCGCCGCGACTCATAAACGACAGATTGACACCGGCTTTAACGCCATAGCTCCAATTAGTATTTTTATTTTGGGCAAAAGAAACGGAAATTATAAAAGAGAAAAGAGTTATAAAAAATATATTTCGTTTCATTATTTATTTATTTTATTTATTTAGGTTTACAAAAGTAAGAAAAAAATACTGGCATAAAAAAAAGCTAAAAAATTTTAACATTTTTTTTGGCAAACACATTGCAAATAAAAAAAAGATATTTATCTTTGCGTAAATATTCTTTTTTATTAAAATTTAATTTATCAACTAATAATGAATGTCTTATGAAAAAATTTACTCTTTTATCATTACTTATTCTAATTTGTTGTTGTTTTACAATAACAGCACAAAATTATGTGTCTACGGACCCCAGCAACAAAAACGTTCTTTTGGAAGAATTTACAGGCGTAAACTGCCAGTATTGTCCTTTAGGTCATTTATATGCCAATCAATATGCAGATGCTAACCCAGGTAGATTCTGGGCAATAAATATTCACACCGGTGGTTATGCCTCTACAAGTTATCCTAATTTCAACACTTCAGACGGAGCCACAATCGCAAGTGGTTTTTCAATAGGCGGGTATCCGGCAGGTACATTAAACAGAAACGGCACAGCAACAATCACACCAAGTACTAATGCTTGGTGGAATAATGCAACTACTATGCTTAATCAACCTGCGGTTGCAAATATCGCAGGCGTGTGTATCATTGATCCAGCAACACGTATTGCAACAATTAACATTGAGGTTTACTATACTGCCAATGGTGCAGGTTCATCTAATAAAGTCACAGTAGCAATGTTACAAAACAATATTTTGGGTAGTCAATCCGGGATGAGTTATAATCCTGGACAAGTTATTAATGGTCAATACAATCACATGCACGCATTACGTGATATTATAACAAATACATGGGGTGATGAAATAACTGATATTTCTCAAGGATCTTTGGTTGAATTAACTTATACCTATGAAATTCCTGATATTATTGGTAGTCCTAATGGAATTGAAGTTATTGTTGATGATTTGGAGTTTTTAGCGTGGGTAGCTGAAACCAATTATCAAATAATTACTGTAAATGAACTTGAAATAATTATTGGCAGCGACAAACCGATAAATCCGGCAATAAAAGAATTAACACAACAAGAAGGTATCTCTTGTGAAGATACGGAAATGATAGAAATCGAAATATTAAATGGCGGTGTTGATGAAATTACTTCAATAGAATTTGAAATAGATGTTGACGGATTTGTAACGACTCAAACATGGGAAGGAAGTATCCCTTCATATTTAAAAGGATTGGTTGAAATGGAGATTGGAGTGAACACAGGAGAACAAGTACTCACAATAACAATAATCAAAGTTAATGGAACTACAATTGAGCAAAACGGTGCTACAACAAAAACAATCAATATTACGCACGGCGAATGGTCGGCAATTGAAGATCCTATGGAATATATTACCTTAAAATTATGGCAAGACAAATTCGGCCATCAAATTACATGGAAAGTATTCGCATCGGATATGACTGTAATAGCCAGCGGAGGCCCATACGGAATATTACCTAACACTACACCGGTATTACGCGAACATGTAATTTCTATTGAAAATGATGATTGTATTAAATTTATCGTATACGACTCCGGTTGCAATGGTTTCAACAATACTCAAGGTGCAGGTCATTATGAATTAATCCATAGCAACGGTAACATTATTTTTGAAAGTGATGCTACTTTTGAATGTGAAGAAAGCGCAACATTCAATGTGAAAAGAAAACCCGATGGTATCACAGATAATAATAAAACAACCATTTATCCAAATCCAGCAAATGATTATATAAACATTACCGATATTAGTAATGTTAAATCAATCAACATATATAATGTTGCAGGAAAACTCGTTCTTCAATCAACAGCTACTAACGAAGTAAATATTTCAACCCTTAATAAAGGTGTATATTTCTTAAAATTGATGAATAACGATAATACTCAAACTAATATTAAATTTGTAAAAGAGTAACAAACAATTAATAATTTATATAAGGAGGTTACCCGAAAGAGTAACCTCTTTTTTGTAAATTATGAAAAATAAAAAATAACAGTTACTTAAAACAATGTCATAAACTTCTGAAATAAAACCACATTCCCTTAATGATATTGATTACTCGCTTAATCTAAAATGAGATACAAACTCTATAAAACAAAATTTAATCTGTAATTTCACCAAACATCTACTCATATGAAAAGCCATCTAATTTTATTCGCGTTTATTTTAAGTATCTCTTTTTTAGGCGCAACCTGCGACCGTATTCCTCCCGAGCCGGAAGGCCCGACACCGGAAGAACCAACAACACCCGATGATCCTACAGAGCCCGAAGAACCAATATTAGTATTGACTGAAAATATTACATCCGGACGGGTAAATACTCTAAATAAATTTTCCTTCAAATACGGAAGAATGGATGTTTATGCTAAATTGCCGAAAACGGGAAACGGCTTGTGGCCGGCAATATGGCTTTTAGGTGCCGATTTCAACGGTTATTCTAATGACGGAAGCGAATTAGTAAACACTACTAACGCCAATTGGCCGGAATGCGGTGAAATTGATATTATGGAAATGGGAAATGCCGAAGGAATAAATCTAAATACTCAAGATAGATTCTTATCGAGAGGTACACACTGGGGTTCCGTTATTAACGGCGGTCATCCCGCATATTCTATAAACAACAATTATAATTCGAGCTTACAGGATGATTTTCATCTTTTCGTTTTTACCTGGGATGAAACTTATATTCGAATGTATCTTGATCCGCAACTTGATGGAAATTTAAATCTGTTACCAAACAATTCTCCTTATTACGAAATACTTATTAATGTATATGATGGTGAATTCCCTGTCGGAGAATATTTTCATAAAGAATATTTTATTTTATTAAATATAGCTGCTGGCGGACATTTTACCGGTGTATATGATGTAAATAATATTACCGCATTAAATGAAGAAAATGATTATCAAGCAAGAATGTATATTGATTATGTAAAAGTTTATGAAAATATAAAAACAAATTCCAATTCTCCGGAGGAAGCTTTAGTTTGGCAGGATTTATTTGAAAATGATGCTGTTGATGAAAGTAAATGGAACATTGAAATCAATGGTAATGGGGGTGGAAATAATGAATTGCAAAAATATTCTCGTAACAATGTATCCGTAGGCATTGAACCGGAAACCGGTAAAAAATGTCTTGTAATAACTGCAAAAAGAGAGTATGAATAAAAAAAGTTCATTACTTTTGTAATCTCTTTAACCGCCGAGTTTATTCTTCTTTAAATATATAAAGATTTATTAATTTGCGATCTTATAATAATTAATTATTGCACAATATACAGAGGTTAAAGAATTCGAATATAAATTATCGCTCGCTCGTAATGAATAATAATTTTTCTATTAATATAATTTCTTTTAACGTTCCATACCCACCTAACTATGGCGGAACTATTGATATTTTTTATAAAATAAAGACTTTAAATGAGTTAGGTGTAAAAATTCATTTACATTGCTTTTATTATAATAGAGACAAAGCTCCCGAACTTAATAAATATTGTGAATCTGTTAATTATTATAATCGAGATACGGGCTTCAAAAGCAACCTGTCATTTACACCTTATATAATTGCCAGCCGCAAATCCGACAAACTCGCAGAAAATTTATTAAAAAACGATTTTCCCATCATTTTCGAAGGTCTGCATTCTTGTTTTTTAATTGATGATGAAAGATTTAAAGATAGATTGAGAATATACAGGGAAAGCAATATCGAACATGAATACTATTATCACCTCGGGAAATCATCTAAAAAATTTGTAGATAAATTCTATTATTTTATTGAAAGTTTCAGGTTGAAATTATTTCAAAAGAAATTAAGGCATGCCGACATCATGTTAGTTGTATCAAGAAATGATCAAAAATATCTTCAAGAAAAATTTCCTGATAATAAAATTTATTATATACCAAGTTTTCATGGAAATGAAGAAGTAGTTTCAAAAACCGGAAAAGGTGAATATCTTCTTTATCATGGGAATTTATCAGTAGAAGAAAATATCGTAGCGGCAAATTATCTGATTAATAACGTTTTTTCTAAAATTTCTGAAAAAGTAATTATTGCTGGATTGGATCCGGATGATTCAATAAAAAAGAATGTTTCAAAATATGCAAATATTGAACTTATTGCAAATCCGGATGAAAATGAGATGCGCAAGCTAATTGAAAATGCTCATATCAATATTCTTTACACCCAACAAGCAACCGGATTAAAATTAAAGTTATTAAATGTGCTTTATCAAGGACGTTTCGTTCTTGTTAACTCAAAAATGTGCGCCGGAACTAATTTAAATAATCTATGTATTATTGCCGATACCTCTATGGATATGATAAACAAAATCGAATTTTTATTCAAACAGGATTTTTCAAATGAAGATATTTTAATGCGAAATGCTAAACTTGATGAAATTTTTAATGATAAAAAAGGAGGACAAGAAATCATTTCCTTAATTGAGAAAAATTATAAATCAATACAATAACTCTCTTTCTATTTCAGAAACATTTCCGCAATTATCCTTAACCGTTAACTTGAAAATATTTTTTCCTTTCTTAAGTTTATAATCAAAGCTGTATATCAACACATTATTCTTTGCATCATAATCCATTAAAATCCATTCGCCGTTTAATGTCGGGCGAAACGAAGCTATTCCGGTTTCTTCATCTTTAATGTAAACTTTAAATTCTTTAAGATTCGAAATGTCAGTTACACTGTTTTTATTTAAGGCGGAACAATTAATACTCGGCGGATTAATATCACAAAATAGTGCATATGAGCCCATATTACGAGTGCTGGCAGTTAACCAATCTCCGGATAATTTGCTGTTACAATAAACCCAATTACCTTTATCATTCAAAGTTGCGACATACAATCTTGCCTTAACATCATCCGTAATTTCCGGATTTATTTTCAATGAAATATCAAAAGGTGAAAAGGAAGTTATTGTTCTGTCTCCGACTGCATAAACAGCCGAATAGATATTTTTCTCGGAACTTTCTATTTTTGAAAAATTAAACTTTATATCATCAAACAATTTATTTGCTTTAATATCAAGTTTAAAATCATCCAATATCAATTTATTATCCTGATTATATTTAAAATGATAATCAAATTCTTTTCCTGATTTTACATCATAACAATTATCATCTGCAATAATTGTAAAGGTTAATACTGAAGTATTTAAATATGTATCTTTAACAATGTATTTTACAGTATGAGGTTGGCTATCGTTAAGTTCAACAATCCCGTTATTTTTAGTAAACTTCAACATATTCAGCTTATTATTAGGTTCGGAATATGTTTTATAAACTCTGTATTTATTATTAATATATGTAGGGTAATCAATGATGCTGTTTATATAGCGAGTATCAGCAAATAAGAATCCATCTGCAACAAAGGAATAAATAGTATCATTGTCAATAACACAGTCAATAGTATAAATTCCGTTTTTATTATCCACATCATTCATTGCATCATAAGTACCAATTCCTAAGTAAATCCGACCCTTAATTTTCAGGGTATCATTATTTTCTATTCGATATTCTTCTCCCCAACCGGCAATTTTGCAATTATAAGCTTGGTTTTTACCATTAATAAATGAAGAATTATCGCAAGGAAAAATTCTAAGATGATTAATCTTCGGCCGGGTCCAATCCTTAACCGGAAAATCAAACAACAACGGATTCAGAGGTTTTTCGTTACTTGTTTTTCTTATTTCGAAATGCAGATGCGGGCCACCCGAAGAACCGGAATTTCCGGAAATCGCAATTAAGTCGCCCTGTTTAACAGGAAAAGTTTCGGCATTCAAATAAATATTCGCAGGAAAACTCTCATTATCATATTGATATTTTTTTGCATATTTATCAATATCCTCTCTAAAACGATCTAGATGTGCATAAACAGAAGTATAACCATTTGTATGAACAATATATAATGCTTTTCCAAAACCTCCGGAACTAACTGCAATTCTTGATACATATCCATCTGCTACAGCATAAACATTTTTTCCGATTGCGCCGCCGGTTTTTATATCAATTCCCGAATGAAAATGACTATCACGCAATTCTGCAAAAGAGCCTGAGAGATACATCGCACCTTTCATAGGCGGAATAAATTCTTGCGCATAAATAATGTTTCCAAAGTTCAAGGCAAAAAGAAAAATGGAAAACAAACCTTTTATGTATAAATTTAAAAACCTCATAACAGTTAACTTAAAAGCAAACGCGAAAATATAAAAAAATATTTTTCCGTACAAATCTTGTAATTTAACAAAATATTTCTATCTTTGCAATCGCAAACTTCAATAAAGAAGTTGGGCCTATAGCTCAGTTGGTTAGAGCACCTGACTCATAATCAGGTGGTCCCTGGTTCGAGCCCAGGTGGGCCCACAAACAACAAATAAAAAATGTAGAGGCGCAAAATATATGTCTCTACATTTTTTGTTTAAACTGAATTATATTTATGAATTACATTATCTCATCGCAAAAAATTAGCATACAAGAAATCGAAACAATTATCCGTGAAAATCACACGATTTCACTTTCCGAAGAATCAAAAAATAAGATAGTAAAATGCAGGGAATATCTTGATAAGAAACTTGCCGCATCTCAAAATCCGATTTACGGAATTAATACCGGTTTCGGTTCTCTTTGTAATACAAGCATTGATGAAAAAGATCTTTCTCAGTTGCAAATCAACCTGGTTATGTCGCATGCATGCGGCTGCGGCGAAGAAGTACCGCAGGAAATTGTAAAGATAATGTTACTTCTAAAAGTTAAATCCCTTTCTTTCGGACATTCGGGAGTAAAACTTGATACAGTTGAAAGATTAATTTATTTTTTTAATAATGATATTACTCCTGTAGTTTACAAACAAGGTTCGTTAGGTGCTTCCGGCGATCTGGCTCCTTTGGCACATCTATCACTGCCTTTGCTTGGAATGGGAGAAGTATATTATAAGGGTGAGAAATATAATTCTTCGGATATACTTTCTAAGTTTAATTTGCAAGCTATAGGTTTAGCCTCAAAAGAAGGATTAGCGTTATTAAACGGCACGCAATTTATGCAAGCTTTCGGAGTTTACAGTTTGATAAAAGGAAATAACCTGAGCAATTTGTCGGATCTTATCGCTTCCGTTTCCCTCGAAGCTTTCGACGCCAAAATAGATCCTTTTGATCCGCTCTTGCACACCATCAGAAATCATAAAGGTCAAATTGAAACCGCCAAAAATATCAGCGAGATTTTATCAGACAGCAAAATAATTCATCGTGAGAAGAAACATGTTCAGGATCCTTACTCTTTCAGATGCATTCCACAAGTTCACGGAGCTTCCAAAGATGCAATCGAATATGCTACAAGAATTTTTGAGGAAGAGATTAACGCAGTAACTGACAACCCGACTATTTTTCCGGAGGAAGATAAGATTTTATCCGGAGGAAATTTTCACGGACAGCCTCTGGCAATATCAATGGATTTTCTTGCAATTGCACTTGCCGAACTTGCAAATATTTCGGAAAGAAGAACTTACCAATTGATTTCCGGAAAACGCAATTTACCGAGTTTTCTTATTGCAAAATCTGGATTAAACTCAGGATTTATGATTCCGCAATATGCAGCCGCTTCAATAGTTAGCCAGAACAAACAACTCTGCACCCCCGCTTCGGTAGATTCCATCGAATCATCTCAAGGGCAGGAAGATCATGTTAGTATGGGAGCAAACAGTGCAACTAAGCTGTTTACGGTGACTAATAATGTTGAAACGGTTTTAGCAATTGAATTAATGACAGCAGCACAAGCTTTAGACTTCAGAAAAGATGCCAAGGCATCAACTAAGATCAGAGAATTCGTTTCCGAATACAGAAAACATGTTACTTTCGTAGAAAACGACAGGTATCTTCATCCTGATATAAAAAAATCAGTAGAATTTATAGATAAGTTCTAATTTTTGTATTTGAATATTTATTTATTCTTATTTATTTACAATCTTGTGATCTGCTGATCTTATCTACCTTCTTATAGAATTTATATAAATGATACACTATATAAATTATTACAAGAATTATACTTGCAACAAATAAAATAAAAACAGGTAATAACAACATGTTTACACTTTGCATTTTTAAAATTGCATAGAGAAAGTAAAATATCACCGGTAATAATAATATTAGTAAAAATTTTAATGTTTTCATAATAAGAAGTATTTTGTTAATGAAGTAACAACATTCTCGCTTTTATCTGATGGTGAACTTACTGTTGTTGTTACTGAATGTTCACACCAACCAAATTCACAACATTTACATCCGTTAATTTCTCCATTATTGTTAGTTCTAAATTCACAACAAGAACAACCAATTAATAAACCGGATGCTGATTTACATGTATGCGTTACTGGTGGTTTTTCTTGTTCTTTTGAAAAATCGGCATCACTCTTAACAGAAGTTAAGGGATAAGCTATCGCATAATTACAAACAATTAAGGAATCTTCTATATAAGTATTAGCATCTCCATAAACAATTAAATACTTAATTGTATCATTTCCGAAATCAACAATCTTCGTTTCTGTAATATTGATAATATTTTTACCATCAATCAATATTTTACCAATCAGGTCTATTTTTATATAAAAATCTTCGCCCACTCCATTGCAAAGGGCAATATCAGTTCCACTTAAATAGTAATTAGTTTTATCTTTTGCATGAACATTTATAGCAAACAAAAGGCAAACTGTCATTAATACGATAATTGTTCTTCTCATTGTATTCCAGTTTAATGTTAATAATTTGCAAATATAAAAAAAATATTTTTATCAAATTGTAAAAAACTTCAAATATTTTTTTACTTTTGAGTCTAAATATATTAAAAAATTTAATGTAAAATTATATTTTCTTATGCTCGTACTACATTTTTGCAATATATAATCTTCACCAACAATCTACACAAAATAAGTTATGATTATTATGATAAATTCAGTTATTAATTTGTTGTATATAAGTTTTACTATATCCTTAAAATTTCATTTCAAATATTTTTTCAATAGCTAATTATTCTTTTAAGATACATTAATATCTTCTTTTCATAAATGTCTAATATTATTTATTCTAAAATCTTTTCAATATATAATAATCGACTAACAATCAACAAACTGTCACAACAAACCCTAATTCCTTAAAAATTTCATTTTATATTGTTATTTATCATTTTCTCTTTAATTTTGCAGAAAAAATTTATCATTATGTTTTCTAAAGAAGATATCGAACAAATTAAAGTCAAAGGCATCAGTCCGGAAACAATAGAAAAACAACTTGAAATTTTTAGAAAAGGCGCTAAACATATCAAACTTTACAGAAGTGCGGTATTTATGCAAGATATTTCGGATATACTCAGCAAAGACGCCGTTGCCATGGAACCTGAGTTTAAAGTTTTGAGTTTCATTCCTGCAAGCGGAGCCGCAACACGAATGTTTGATAACTTATATAAAACTCTTGCGGCTATTAATGATGTCGGAGAGGAAAATTTTATTTTGAAAATAGATAATGACCATCAATCTGCTTTTACCTTTTTTAATAACATCAAGAAATTCGCTTTCTTTGACGAATTGGACGAATGTTTGAAAAAAGACGGGTTAAATATTAACGAGCTACTTAAAAAAAATAAATATAAAATTATTTTAGAATATATTCTTGGTAATAAAGGGTTGAATTTTGGTTCGAAACCGAAAGCCTTAATCCCATTTCACAAGGAAAAAGACAGGTTGAAATGTGCTTATGAGGAGCATATTACGGAGGCTGCTAAATATACAAAAGGTAAAGATATTTACTTACACTTTACTTTATCGCCCGAACATCTTAATGAATTTAATGAAAACTTTTTTAAGATTAAGGATTATTACGAAAATCAGCTCGATAAGAAAATTCATGTAGAAACCTCCATACAATCTCCTTCCACCGATACAATTGCTGTAAATCCCGACAATACTTTATTTAGAAATTCGGATAACAGTTTGTTATTCCGCCCGGGCGGGCACGGCGCATTAATTCATAATCTCAATGAATTAGATGCCGATTTCATTCTGATAAAAAACATTGATAATGTTGTACCCGACAGCAGGAAAAGTCTTATTATCAGAACCAGATTAAAAATGATGGACGATTTTGCTCAATTCTGTGCTTTAAGAAATGAAGCACTTCATATTCTGGAAAATGCAATCGAAAATAAAAAAGAAATAAACCTCACATTACCGGAGTCTATTGCAGTTACGGTATTAAAATTATTTCCACCCGACAATTACGACACATTAGAATATAATGAAAAATTAAACGTATTATATAATCTATTAAACAGGCCGATACGTGTCTGCGGAGTGGTTAAAAACGAAGGTGAACCTGGCGGCGGCCCGTTTGTAACCTACGATAATGACAAATTATCAATGCAAATTGTAGAAAAATCACAAATCGACATAAACAATCCTGATCAGGTTAAAATATTTGAAAGTTCAAAATATTTCAATCCTGTAGATATTATTTGTTGTACAAAAAATCACAAAGCCGAAAAGTACAATCTTGAAATTTATATTGATCATGATGCCGGATTTATCTCCAACAAAACTAAAGACGGCAAGCCATTGAAAGCTCTGGAATTACCTGGTTTATGGAATGGTGCCATGAGCAATTGGATAACAATTTTTGTCGAAGTTCCGATAGAAACTTTCAATCCGGTAAAAACAGTAAACGATTTACTACGGCCTTCGCATCAATAAAAAATACAAAAATACAGGTAACGGCTAAATAGCTTCTTCCCTCAAATTCTCCATGATAAAAATCTGCCGGTCTTTATCATTCTCTCCCATATAAAAAGATAACAATTCAGGAATCTGAGATGCTGTACTAAGTAAAACGGGATCAAGCCTCATGTTTTTACCAATCAAATTTCCGAATTCATCAGGACTAATTTCACCAAGACCTTTAAATCTAGTAATTTCGGGGTCTTTAACTTCTTTTATCGCTTTTATTCTCTCCTCTTCGGTATAACAATATCGCGTTTCTTTTTTGTTTCTAACCCTAAAAAGAGGTGTTTGCAAAATGTAAACATGTCCGCTCTTCACTAATTCAGGATAAAATTGCAAAAAGAAAGTCAGAAGTAAAAGCCTGATATGCATTCCGTCGACATCAGCGTCTGTAGCGATAACAACATTGTTGTATCTTAAACCTTCCAAACCGTTTTCGATGTTTAGAGCAGACTGCAGAAGATTGAATTCTTCGTTTTGATAAGCAATATGTTTTGGTTTCCCGTAACAGTTTTGCGGTTTTCCGCGTAAACTAAATACGGCCTGAGTTAAGACATCACGCGATTTTGTTATTGAACCGCTGGCAGATAATCCTTCGGTAATGAAAATCGTAGATTCCAATTTTCTTTCATTATTAGTATTGAAATGAACTCTACAATCGCGAAGTTTTTTATTATTAAGACTTGCTTTCTTCGAAGTTTCACGCGAAATCTTTTTTATTTCGTTTATTTCTTTTCTTTCTTTTTCCGAAGCTACAATTCTCTTGAGCATACTTTCGGCAACATCCTTATCTTTATGAAGATAATTATCAAGATTTCTCTTAATAAAATCATTAATAAAAGTTCTTATTGACCTTCCGTCGGGTTCCATTAACAATGAGCCTAATTTAGTTTTAGTTTGTCCCTCAAAATTAGGTTCAGTAATTTTGATACTTAGAGCAACAATAAGAGAATGACGAACATCCTGAGGATCGAAATCCTTCTTGTAAAAATCCTTAACAGTTTTCACAAAAGCTTCTTTAAGAGCAGCAACATGTGTACCGCCGTGAGGTGTATACTGACTGTTTGCAAAAGAAAAATACTCTTCACTATACGAGCTGTTCCTGTGAGTAAAAGCAACATCAATATCATCATCATAAAAATGTACGATAGGATATTCCATTTCACTCTCGGTTATGTTTTGCGCAAGCAAATCAAGTAATCCGTTTTTAGAAAGATATTTCTCACCGTTGTAATTGATTGTAAGTCCGATATTCAAATAACAATAATTCCAAAGAAGTTTATCAATATATTCTTCAATAAAATGATAATTGGTAAACAAGTCATTATCTGGTGTGAAAATAATTTTCGTGCCGTTTTTTTCTTCGCTGTATTCCAAACCCGATTCAAAAACGAGTTCGCCTTTAGAAAATTCAACAATTTTCTTTTCGCCGTTTCTAACACTTTCCGCTCTGAAAAACGAAGAAAGTGCATTAACAGCCTTAAGTCCGACACCATTTAAACCGACCGATCTTTTAAATGCACCGGAATCATATTTTGCGCCTGTATTGATTTTGGAAACACAATCTTTAAGACTGCCCAAAGGAATACCGCGTCCGAAATCTCTAACTGTAACGGTTCCGCTTTCATCAATATCCAAATTAATTGCTTTACCGCAGCCCATCATAAATTCATCGACGGAGTTATCCAGTACCTCTTTCAATAAAATATAAATCCCGTCATCTTGTGTAGCTCCATCGCCAAGTTTACCGATATACATACCTGAGCGATGCCTGATATGTTGATTCCAAGCTAAGGTTTTTACACTGTCATCGTTATAATTGGGGTCGTTTGTAACAAGCAGATTATTTACTTCTTCAGTAGCCATGCGTCTTTATATCCTTTCTTAACTAATTCATTTTTTAATATTTCTGCATCATCTTTATTGACGAATGAGCCGGCAGCAATACGGAATTGGTATTTTGCATCTTTATCGAAAACCGCACTTGAGTTTGAATACCCAATCTTTTTCATATTGGCAACAGCTTCATCTGCCGAGTGTTTATCCGAAGCAACCGAAACAATTACATACCACATTTCCGATGAAACAATTGTGTTTTCCTGTATAGCCGGAGTTTGAGGAACTACTACGGTTTCTTCAACAAATTTTTCCTCGATTATAGTTTTTTCATCAGGAATTTTATCGAAATTTTCGAAATCATCATCAGAAGTATTTTCTTCTTTTATCTTATTTATTTCATCAAGACCGATTGTAGTACTGCTGTAAGTTACTTCAACTTCATGTTTATTTTGTGAGTTATCGTTTTGACTTTTATTTGCATCATTAACATCCGCTCTGTCCCGTACAAAAACACCTCCAGGTGTTGTCGCAACAGTTTTAATCTCTTGACTTGTAGTTTCTTGCACAACCGGCATTTCCGCACATTTCTCAACTTCGGTAAATTTATCTTCCGATGGTCCGAACCAAACACAGAGATAACCTTCAAAATATCCCACTCCAATTGCAAGCCATTTTGTTGATGCATAAGGTTGTTTATTTAGTATAAGATTATTGAACGGAGGATTTTTTTTCCATTCATTTAAAACATCTTGGGCGGTATAATTATCCGACCCATAATACACAAGTTCTATGGATTGTCCTTTATACTGAGTCAACTCCGAAGGTTTGTTTTTCATGTCTTTAAAAGCAGTTTTGCTTTTATTATAACAAATTCTACTCCATCTGCCCTTATTCGACCATGAATTTAAAGAACCGCAATTATCCTGAGGCCTATTAATGCATAAATCCTTTGCATGAACATCAGCCACATAACATAATGAAGCAGATAGCTTCAATTCAGGTAAATTATTCTCAACTCTATATTGATTTATCAAATTAATGATTTCTTGTTCTTTATTATCAAGACATATCGAAGAAAAATCTTGTGATGATAAAGATAAAGACAATAAAATGAATATAATTGTCACAAAATATTTCATATGTAAATAACTTTAATCGTTTACTGTTAATTAACGTCATCTGATCCGAACATATCGGACACATGACTCAAAAAATAAACAAAGCATCATGAAAATCAACAAAATATTTATTCTCATTTATAGCACATTGCCATGTTGATTTCATAATTTATATCTGCCTATTAATTGATTTGCAAAAATACGAAACAATTGAAAATTCTAATTAATAATTAACAATTAATAATTAACAATTTAAAGTTAATAATGATTGGAGAAAAGTATTAGGTATAGAGATAATAACTGAATAAAAGTTAGAATGTATTCAATGCAGAAACATTCTAATCATCAATCATCTATTATCAATTAATTCTTCACCCATTTTCCTGAAATAATTTCATCTTCCACAATAACTTTATAAATATAAATTCCTTGTTTTATGGCCGATGTATTTATAGTGTTAGAACCTTTTTGAAGTCTAATAGAAATTTGTTTAGAACCGTTAATATTAAACAATTCGAAATTGTAAGACTCAATTTCAGAAACAACAGTAATATAATCTTTTCCAGGATTAGGGTAAACATGTATTTTATTTACATTATTGTCCACATTGTTGACTTTCAATTGTTGATTTTCAATTATAGGAATACTTTTTTCCATTGGCATTTCAGTTTCTATACAAATATCATAAAAGAAGCATAAAATATTTTTCGCCATGGCAGATGCAAGGCCGTCTACTTCCAAAGCAATTTTCTCCAAAGTTATTATTTCCTTTTCATCTAATTGCGCTAAAGACTTTCCTTGTTTTCTAATACTCTCTCTAAAATTATAATAAGAAAAATAATTTTGATTTTCATCTAATTCAATTTCAGACAAATCGAATGTTTTGGGGATATCCTTTATTATATCCTTTGCTTTTCCATATTCTTTTTCCAATATATGGGTTTCTGCTAAGAGATATTTCTGTAAAGGTTCTTGAACAATACTATACCATGGGTTTAAATCAAGAAGTTCAACAATACTGTCGTTTTTAACAAAAGAAATATTATTATTACTCAAATTAGACATTTCAATGCTGAATCCTGATATTTTATTGTAAATAAACAAAGCCTCTTCCAATAATATTTCATCTTCAAAATAACCAGTAGAAAAATATTCTTTTAAAACTTTGTCGTAACCTTTTTCAAAAAAGGTATTTTGCGTGTTATTATAATCAATATTAATACTTTTATACTGTTTTATGGGATCATCTATTATTATATATATTGAATCGCACAAAGTCGACTCGCATTTATTTTCATTTTTTGATAAAAACACTGTAATATTCGAGCTAATAGATACGGGTTCTAACATATTATTATCAAAATGATAATACTGTATAGACGTTAATAGATTTCCACAATAAATGTTACAATCAGTTGTATTTGAGAAAATATTATCAGCACCTTTTGTTTTATCTCCTTGAGAAGATCTGACTATACCAGTATTATCAATATATATATCGTATTTATTGTTTTCAAAAGAATTACAGTTAAATTGTAATCCTTTTATTTTGGCTATATTGTTATCTACTGTCGTGCCATTAATCCCACTTACATAAATACCATAGGTTAAATTTTGAAAATAATTTCTATAGATTATGTTTTCATCTGTACCTGAATTGTTTATATACATACCTGTAGTAATATAATTAGATTTTCCATCCGTGAATATATCGAATTGATTTTCTTCAATCAAATATCCGCTGCAATTTGATAAATGTATGCCAGACCATGAATTACCGCTTAGAGGAGTTGTAAAGTTGAAAGTTGATCTTGTTATTTGCATGTTATTTATTGCAGAAGCCTTTATACCTCTAAGGTTATTTCTAAATTCACAATTATCAATGACAATATTTGCTGCTGTGGAACTATGTTCTCCATATTCAATAGCACAATTAAAGCCTTGAAAGGTTGATCTTGTTAATATGCCATCGCATTCACAACCCTGATTAGGGGAAAGTCTACAAACTTCTAAAACTTTAAAACCTGCCGATAAAGAGTATATGGCTCTTCCTGCATGTGCTCCGCTCTTTAAATATTCAAAATTACATCCTGCGAATCTAACCCCTTCAACTTCGCATAACCTTATGTGTGAAACAAAAGTATATGGATTCTTAAACATATAATCGTCAATATAAAAATGGGTATCAATAATATAACTTGTATTTGAACAAACTTCACCATTATGAATATAACGGTAATCTTCCATTATTAACGAATAAAGATTATTCCTGAATATTGAGTTATTAATATTAACAATACCACCACCATCAAAATTTGATGTCATAATATCACCAGCTTTTATTGCAACAACTGCATTTTCTATACAAGCGCCATTTCTCATGATAACCTGCCCTTGGCAATCGGGATGTTGAACCATACTTTTATTTCCATAAACTTCAACTCCGCGCCAGAACTCATTTCTGCAAGCGTTTGACAATTTGCCGCCGTCAATAATTAATTTAGCGCCTGGTTTAACGATGATTTTACAATCAGGTGCCATAAATAATACAGAATTATGAATAGCTAGAGTTGCACCTGACTCAACAATAACATCTCCGCAAAATTTATGAGCAGTTGTCCATATAGTTGTATCACTAATAGTTATACCTGCACAAGTCGCTTTAAAATATTCTCCGGTATTTTGTGGATTTGCTCTTTCGCTTCCCCAACCTATAAAAATAGAATTACCTTTAGTTTCCCAAACATATACTTTGTTACCTGAGCCAGTAATTATTTCATTTTTTCCATTATTATCAATATCTGCTACACAAGGTGAACCAGGAATATCTTCATCTACATTTAAAGGAAATCCTAATACCTTTCTTCCACTCATTTTATAAGCCTCAATTAATTTACCACTTGCAACAATAATTTCTAATTCTAGATCATTATCAACATCTGCAAGGATTGGGGTTATTTTTTCAGGATAAAGATTTTCTATTGCTATAGTATTGATTAAATTGCCATTATGATCCCAAATTTTGACTTGATTGGACCCAAAAACAACAACTTCTAAATAATTATCTCCATCCAAATCACCCACAGCAATTTCCTTGGATAATAAACCTTGAGGATGTGAAATTGTCTGTGTATCATTCCATCCGTTTAGGGGAATACCATTACGATTAATTGCAACAACCCTATCTGAATTGCTTGTGGTATTAAAAACAACCGTTAAAACATCATTATAGCCATCATTATCTAAGTCACATACTATTACTGAGTTTTCAAAACTATAACCTGATAAATTATAAAACGGTTGATCTCCATAATCAGTCCCGTCATATTTCCAAATATATATACCTGATGTTTGGGCGTTTTTATAACAACCGATTATTTCTTTATTGCCGTCATTATTTATATCTGCAACTGCAAGAGCACCGTATGTGCCTCCAACCTCCCATGTGTCTCCAACTTCCGGAATATTATATTTTATTGTACCGTCTGAATTATATACAGCTATTCCACCATATTCCGAATAAAATATATTTTCCATTAACCCGTCTGCATCTAAGTCTGCAATTATAGGAGACCTGTAGCAAGGATTGTTTAACGGCGAGTTGTGTTTCCATTCTTCTATATTCGTCGGATTATCCTGAATGGGTATGGCAGAATGACAAAAAATATTGTTAGGCGAATGAAATTTTCTCGTCATTGACACTATTTTATAACCGCCAAACGGCTGTAATTCTCCGATTGCCGGTGTACATTGAATTTTATTACCAATTTCAGCTAAACCACTATATGTTGTAGGATTACCATCAATGTCAAACAATTCGCTACCATCTGGTTTTAAGCCTATCAGAAATCCATTATTTATACCGGCAATTTCTATACTTGCAAAAATTTCTTTTTCATTATCCGTATTTACGTCAATTGCATTTATTGAACTTTGAATTCTACCTCCACTATACATAGAGACAGGAAAACCATCCATTATTGAATAAGAAGTCCATGCCAATAGAGGATCCGACAAAGGTCCGTCATTGCCGCTGGTATCAACTGCTGATACCCTATAATAATATTTTGTAAGCACATCCAAGCCTGAGTCTTCATAAAACGCAGCCGGAAATACAAATGTGTTTATTTTCTCATAATCGCCAACCTCGCTGTCATCAATAGGATTTACATAACAACGATAAACATTATAACCTTTTATATAAGATAATGGTGTTAAGGGTGCCCATGTTAATTTTATAGATGTACTATCGCCAGTAAAATCAATACTTGAAATGTTTGCAGGTTCTTTTGTCAGATCGAAATTATAATTCCATAATTTACCATATTCATTGATAACTTGCAAGTTAAAATTTAATGCTTGTCCTGAAATATATGAAGGAGAAATAGAAAATTTATAAACAGTAGTATTTTTTTCTGTTTCATGTTTTTTAATTTCTGGATAGTTTCTTGGTGATGCGGAACAGTTTGTAATATATTGACTATTTGACGTAAGTATTGCAGTAACACCTGTTGCAGTAGCTTTACCTTTATTAAACAATTCAATATTAATACTTACAGTTGCTCCGGGGGCGATTTTACCTGTTAATATGATTTTATTTCTTAATTCTAAGTCAGGGTTAAATATTTCAATATTAAAATTATCATGGTAAGTATAAGTTGTTCCGCTAATAGTTGCGGTTATTTGAAGCATGAATTTTATTTGATCTAATTCGTTAAGAAATATTTCCGGGGCATCCGGGGCAATTGAAAAAACATATTTGGCAGGTGAACTTTTTGTACTTCCGGCACTTATTGTTCCAAAATTTGAAGTATTTGTTAAGATTGTAATGTATTGAGAGTTACAGGTTAAAATCGTTGAAACATTTGTTGCACTTGTTGTTGCAGAATTTTTTAATTGTATTGTCAGTTCAATTGTTTCTCCCGCATCTAATTGTCCATCACTGTTCCCTATACTATTATCGGCATCGTCATCATCGAAATCAAGGTTGGTAATATAAATATTTCTATTAACGGTTACATTACCGGTATGTTCGTAAGGTATGTAATTTTGTGCAGTAACAGTAACATTGACTATTCCTGTGGTATGTGGTGTAATAATAAAAGTATGCGGAGAGGTTGAGCCTGTTGATGTGATAGTTTCAACCAAATAACATTCATTTCCTTTTTGAATACAAACAGTCGCTGTTTTACCTGCGGAAAAGGTGTTTTTTAAAACAACACTAATAGTTACGTTACCATTTGTATCAGGATTATTTATAGAAATATTTTGTACAGGAGAAGTTTGCGGGGTTGCTGTCCATATAGGCATTTCGGGATCACCAAGGAGAGTGAGACGGCGTCTCTCATCATTATCACTTGGGTCTGGAGCTTGTTGAAAGGTAGTAGCAATACAATTCGTAGTATTGCTATTATATAAGGCCTGGCAAAAACGTTTGAATTGAACGTGTTCTCCATAATAACCGGCATCTGAGTTTCCGATAAAGGCAACTCCACCCCCATTTGGATTATTAATATAATGTTCTGCAATACAGTCATAATTAAATGATGCGGGCTCGCAACCATTTGAAAACATGATCTGTTGAAAATTAGTATTTATTAAATTAGCTGAATCAAAATCAGCATTTATAAAACTTTTGTTTTCTATTCTTGATATTCCCATACTCTTAATAGCAGAGTGTTGTATGTGATGAACTATATGAAAGTTACCCAAACCTGACTCACCGCCATTATTTAGACAAGATTTAGCATTAGTTTTATTCAAGCTTTGATTACCCGGAATACAAATTCCACCTGGCCTAATGACAAACGAAGAAATAGATACATAATCTATATATATATCAGAACCACCTGCAGAAACTCCTTTTATTCTAATTTTAGTTATACCTTGAGGTAAATTATAATAGATATGTTCTCTCCAACCTAAATATTTAGTATTGGCTCTGTATCTCTGTATTATACCCCAAACCGGCACAACCCATTCACCATTTAATTCATATTCAATAACCAGTTTGTCGCCTGTACTGTCAATATTATCATGATATACAGAAATTTTTATTGTTTGATTATTGGGAATATTTATTACAGGTGATATTAAATATGAATAGTTACCATTTCCAATGCTTGATGCTTTGAATTTCATTACCATATCTCCATGATGAACTCCTATAGAAGAAGGCGGGGGTACTCTTTCCCAATTATTGTCACTCTTTTGCCAACCATCAGGCAAATCAGTTGCAGGGTTTATATTTGTTTCAAAACTTTCATCCAAATAAGCAGTCAAATCACAATGAGGGTCCGTAAAATTATGGTAAGCATAAGGTGTGCTGTATGGATCGATAATATTAAACTGACAATCATAATTATCAAATAAAAACCATTTATTAATATTTGATGGCATGTGATTATTTGCTGTTTCTATATGTTCATCATAAAACCCTTCGTAAAACACACCACATTTATTTGTAGATAAAAAACCTGCTATACATAAAAAATTATTTACATAAGTATTCTCCTCCAGATTAGAGCACTTTTCGTAGTTAACAACCTTGTTGACAAAAGTTTGAGATTCAGCTACATTTTCTACTGAGGCTCTGCCCAGAAAAAAGGCATAATTATAATCTGTATCATCATTTTCTTCACCGAATTTGTTATTTTTATTTGCATTCCATGTACCTCCAACAGTTGCATAATAAAGATCTGTGGCATAGGAGGTTGTGTCAAATAATCGATCCGGAACAATATTAACGTCACCCCCAAGAAGGACAAAAAGACTTGCACCATATTTTGTATATGCTTCTTTTAAATAATTACGAATTTTCTCCTGCAAATCAGAGCCTTGGTATTCAGGTGCAATTTCTTCAATAGTTTTTATAATTGCTGGAACTCCTTTTTTTGTTTTCCAATCAGCCAATGTTTGGAACGTTGGTTTTAACTCATTGTTTGTTATTATTATATAATCCGGAATAAGAACGTCTATTGCAGAAGTTGAATTGCTATCGGTAGAATTACCGGCATCTTGATTGTATGAGTTATAAATTATTTGAACATTGTTATTTTTACTGTTTTCAACATCACTAACGTTTTTAACTATGCTTTGTACAAATTGCTTTCCTAATTCAGCCCTTTTATAAGATTGCTTTTCAAAAGGGATACTTAAATTATTATCAAATGAGCTAGAGTAATTAATTGTAAAACTTATGTTCTGTAAATAAATTTCTTGATTTACAGGATTATACTCTACAGGATATATCGCCAAAGTGACCACATGATATCCATGTGCATATCCGTCTGATATTACCTCTACCGTTTTGTTCGGGTATGGATCACTAGAATTATAGACAATAATATTAGGTTCTGAGAAAGGGGGAGGATCGCTACCATCCAGTGGTTGCAATGGTTGTGCTGGATAAATATAATAATTACCATCTAATTGTTGTTGTGTAACATTTATATCTAAACTTGTAACAGTTGATTCATAAGGCAAAACGTATGATACAATTTTTACCGGCAATTGCGGATTACCTACTTCATCTGTATATGAATCTTCAATAGTATTTATTTGTTGATACTCTCCGATTTGTTGAATTGTTAAATCGTTTGGGTTTAATAAATAACTATCGCTTATCTGTGCATTTGAAAAAGAGATAAAACCTATTAAAAGTACTATAAAAATTATTATCTTTCTCATTTCTACTATTTTTTTAATATCCTAATTACCTCATTATTAATTCTTAAAAAATATACTCCAGATTTAAGATGTGATATATCAGTCTGCCATTCATCATGTACTATTATCCATTGCACATCTTGTATTCTACCCATTATATTAAAAAGTTGTAAATCGTAAGCTATAGGTTGTAAATCGTAATTCCTAACTCGTAACTCTCCGGAAGTAGGATTAGGATAAGCCTGAATATTTGATTTAAAAGTCTCTGATAGAGAATTTGTACCCACGGCTAATCCGATTACTACCTCAGTAGCATAATCATCATCTGAAATTATGCCTTCATTAGTCATTGTTACTGTATAATTACCTATTTTATGAAATATAATTTTTCCATCTGTAATTGTATAATCTTCCTCAGGCGCAGGTAGTAAGTCGTTTTTAATAACTATATAATCTGTAAATATTCCGTCAAATTCTGATTCTTCAGAAAAAAGTATATCCTCAACGTATACTGTTTGTGATGTTAAGGTTTGTGTGCCAAATAATTTATAACAATTAATCTTGGAAAATGTAAATAAGTCGGAGAGTTGAAAGTGATTATTACTGCAATCTAAATATTCTAATAAAACATTGTTATTAAGGTCTAAACTATTTAAATGATTATTATTACACCTTAATTCCTGTAATACTGTATTATGGCTAAGATCTAAAAAAGTTATTGGACACAAGGCACAATTTAAATATTCCAATGCTATATTATTGTTCAAATCTAAATTATTTAAATAACTAAGATTCCAACAATATAAATATTTTAATGCAGTATTATTACTCAAATCTAAATTATTAAGCGCAGTAACTGAACAATCCAAATATTCTAATAATGTATTGCTACTCAAATCTAAATTATAAAGCATAATACCTGAACAATCCAAATATTCTAATTTAGAATTGTTATTCAAATCCAAACCGTTTGATATCATAATACCTGAACAATCCAAATATTTTAATTCGGCATTACTACTCAAATCCAAACTATGTAATACCATATTAGAACATTCTAAATGTATTAAGACCGTATTGCTATTAAGGTTCAAAGCAGTCAACAAATTATTATTACAATTTAAATATTCTAATACAGTATTGTTACTAAGATTCAATGGGTTAATATTATTATTATGACATTCTAAATGTTTCAACTCTGTACAATTACTAAGATTTAAACTATTTATGTTAGTATTTTGACATTCCAAATGTTCCAATTCTGTATTATTATTAAGGTTTAAACTATTAATATTTGTATCATCGCACTTCAAATGTTTTAACTTTGTATTGTTATTCAGATCTAAATAACCTAAGTTATTCGACGAGCAATCTAAATAAACTAATTCAGCGCACGAGCTAATATCAAAATAAGTCATTAGTTCATTGTTACAAATAAACCCTGCAAAATGGCAATCTCCTGTCGTTGCAGTAATATTAACAGAGTATTCCCCATAGTCATCATACTCATGATATATAGGAGTTATATCACCTGAACCTGTATAGCTTTCAGCAGGACTTCCATCTCCCCAGTCAACTGTAAATTGCATGCCATTAGCAGCATTAATAGAAAATAATTTCCAATATGGCCAAAATAGAATATCTGTTTTCCAATCAAAAGATATATATTCTTGCGCAAAACTGCCAAAATAAAACAGTACTGCAAATAAAGTAAAAATTAGTTTTTTCATCTGTTCATTTTTTTTAAGTCATTAATACATTTTTATTTTATTTAGATGATTTATATGCTTTCTATTTACACGACACAATGGTTATAAATCATTTTTCACAAATTTTTCGTAAACAACATCACCACAAACAGTATTTATCTTTATATTATAAATTTCTTTTGCAAAATTGTTTATATCAATATCAAATATATTAGAATTTATATTATAAATGACTTTTACTTCTTAGCCTGATATATTGGAAATATTAATACTCTTTATTTGATAATCTAAAGATTCTATTTTAAGTATGCTTGTCGCTGGATTGGGATAGATTGATATCCCATAAGAATAATCTTCAATTGATAAATAATCAAAAAGAACTTCTATTGTTTGATCATAAAAAACATTTATAAATGTATATTGTCCTGCTTCTACAGCTTGTTGGTTACTCATTCCGTCTATTAGTACTTCATTAATATAAAAACCTTCATCGGGAGTAATAATAAAACTTTGATCATAGTTTTTAGGTACCTTAACATAACCATTAGGTTCAATACTTCCACCGTAACCATTTACAAAGGCATTAATATAATAATATATGCATGTGCAATTTTCACAACCCTCTCGCTTATATAACAATTCATTATTATGATAGAAACATGTCAAATAACAATAATCTGAAAATTGAATATCATCTCCATATACACCTAATAATAAATTTGAGCTTCCAAGTCCTTCTACCCATACACCTGAAATATTATTTGAAGATCGATAACTCAAATAATAAGCTTTTCGTTTTTCCCCATTATATAGATAATAATCCTTAATTTCTTTGATTACATAATAGCAATCATTTGATCGATTAAAATATCCACATCCCCCGCCATATATATCACCTTGAAAATCAAAAAATATAGTATCTCCAACTTCCACGCCGAAATCATACAATAAGACTTCTACTTCATAACCCATAAGTTCTGTTATTTGTGGAAAGACAGCAAGAACTTTACGGTCTTCTGTTTCACGTATATAAAATTCATTATATGCACAATATCCATCAAAAAGAATTTTATAAAAGGTGTTACCTAAAATATTTATTGTTTCATTTGCAGTATAATATCTAGTGTTTTCTTTTATATCCTGTTCGGGAACATTCCGGAAATTTATCCATTCGGCATTTTCCATAGGAAAAGAGACATAATCATCTTTTTGTTCCTGTGCAATGAGCGGTTTTATTATGACTATAGCGAATAATAACAGTATTAGATTCAATATTTTCATAATTTATTCAGTTTTTATTTGTAATTATTTATTATTTTTTTTATCAAAGTCAAATATCAGCTATATAAAAAGATAGTTAAAATTTCGCCAAAGATAATCAAGGCGTTTAATTAAACTAATATTTTGTTAATTTTTTTTTAACTTACTTTTTTCAGGGTTAAACTTTTTATAAACGAATAAAGTATTATTATGCGTACAGTATAAATTAAATATAGTCCGTTTATGTTTAATTTCTAATGCTAACTATAAATCAAACTTCTTGTAAGTAATATTTCTACAAGAAGTATTTATATTATAAATGATTTATGCAAAATTGTTTACATCAACATCAAATCATCAAAATTAATATCATAAGCAGCTTTTACTTCATTGTTTGTGATATCTTAAGATTATTTATTTAACCCAAAGCTAAAAAATTATAATAAAAGATAAAGAATAATCTTATAAATTGTAATGTAAATTTCAAATTATTTTGATTATCACTTTTTTATTTTTGATCATAAAAATATTTATGTAATACAACATTTTCAAACATAATAATCAATTTTTAAACATCCTAATTTCAAAAAACTTTCGACTTTCAACTTTCAGCTTTCAACTATTTACTATCTTTGTCATTTATTTCGCATAAGTGTTTATTATATGCCTAAAAATAATACTAAATATTGGTTGTTGCTTTTAGTTGTTATTTCTGTGCTGTTCTCATCATGTTCGGGAGCACGGAAATTAAGCAGGCAAGGACCTTTATTGGTAAAGAATAAGGTTTATATTACAAATAATGATTCCACTGAAGTAGAAATTTCGGATCTTTCGGGTTATGTTTCACCTCAACCTAATAAAAAGTTTTTGGGTATGGTACGATTAAAACTTTGGTTTTATGAAGTATCTATGCTTGGCGAAAAAGACACAAAGTTTAAACGCTGGGTTAATAAAACTTTCGGAGAACCGCCCGTAATTGCTCATCAAGCGTATTTTGAAAATACTAAAATTCAGTTAGATCAACAGTTAAAAAATCTGGGTTATTATTATCCTCAAATCTCATATACTACAGACACAACCCGAAAAGGTAATGTAAAAGTAAATTATTTTGTTGATACTAAGATTCCTTATCGATATAAGGATTACAAAATAGAGATAGATAATCAGGAAATTATGGATCTTGCATATCCAGATACTACGGTTTCCTTAATAAAAATCGGCGATAGATTCAATACTTATACTTTGGATAAAGAACGGGAAAGAATTACTTCTATATTAAGAGATAACGGGTTTTATTTATTCTCAAAAGAACTTATTGAATTTACTGCGGATACCAATTTCAATTCTTTTAAAGTAAACCTTGCCATCGACATTTTAAATCCTACTGTTACAATCAATAATAAAAGAGAAGAATTAGAGCATCACAAATTTTATATCAACGATATAAATATTTATCCTAATTATGATTATTCAATAAATTATAATCAGCCCGAAAGATACGATATACGTCATTATGCTTATCCGTCAAGAACACCGGATATTAATGGAATGTACAATGTTTTTCAAGTTGGTAAAACAAAATTAAAGCACAGGGCAATTATTAGAGCTTTGGAGATACGGCCGGGAGATGAATTTTCCGCTCTAAAGGTTACACAATCAAACAGAGGGCTCTCTACTTTAAACATTTTACGTTATTCAAATATAACATTCAGTCCGGCTACCGATTATCAAGATAGCTTAATTAATTGTAATGTAGAATTAACGCGAAGACCCATTCACATGCCTTCAATAGAAACCGAAGTAACAAACACATCGGGGAAATTGGGGGTAGGTTTGAATCTTGTATATACTAACCGGAATATTTTCAGAGGAGGCGAAAGGTTTTACCTTAAAGCTTCGGGTGCGTTTGAAATGCAAGTAACTCAACGCAATGACGGCGAACCATTGATTAATACATGGCAATATGGTATTGCAGCCAATATTTTATTTCCAACTTTTCTGGCTCCTTTCAGATTAACGCGCTTTCCGAGATACCTGCAACCGAAAACCACTTTAGATATTGGCTACCATTATCAGAAAAGAACTCTGTATACCCGCTATTTGGGCAATGCTTCTTTCGGATATAACTGGAGGCGAAAATCTTATTTTCAATATATTTTTACACCTATAGATTTTAATTTGATTAAGATTCACAAGACGCCGGAATTTGAAGAAATTCTTGATAATTTTCATAATACTTTCTACAAAAGTAAATATACCGATCATATTCTTCTGGGAGCTAATTTTTCTTTCATTTTTAATAATCAGGACAGAAATAAATTCGGGAGTTTTTTCTATTTGAGAACTACTTTCGAATCTTCAGGAAATTTACTATATGGAATTGATAAGCTGTTTAAAAGAAGTTATAATGAAGGTTCACAATATTATGAAATTTTTAATATCAGGTATGCACAATATGTTTTGTTTGATTTTGATTTCAGGTTTTATCATTATTTGAGAGATAATAATGCATTTATTGTAAGGCTCGCTGCCGGTATAGGTGTTCCTTATGGAAACTCGATAGCTTTACCGATGGAAAAAGGATTTTTCGGCGGCGGCGCTAATGATATGAGAGGTTGGGCTTTGAAAACTTTGGGGCCCGGTTCATATAAAAGTGATTTAAAAGAGCGCCTCGGAGATATCTCAATTAAATTTAATTTCGAATACAGATTTCCTATTTATAAATTTCTTAGAGGAGCCGTATTTACCGATGCAGGTAATATCTGGCTTCTTAATGAAGATTCCGATTTTCCTGGCGGCGATTTTAAATTAAACAGGTTTTATAAGGAAATCGCTGTTGATGTAGGTGCAGGTTTACGCTTAGATTTCAATTATTTTGTTATAAGATTTGATGTAGGTGTACCTATTGTTGATCCGTCTCTTCCCGAAGGTTCCAGATTGAAAAAAGAATATAAATGGACTGATTTTATTCTGAATTTCGGAATCGGATATCCATTCTAATATAAAAGAAAAAGTCTATTCATTATTTTTGATATTTGATAGTACTCATTAATGAAAAGATAATTTCAATTCTTTCAAGATAATATGGCAGTTGAAAAATAACTCTTGAAAACTTTAAACTTACCTAATAATATACACTTTTGATTTTGAGCGTGTAACCGCAGTATAGAGCCATCTGAAATATTCTTTATTTAACATTTCTTCATTATAATAGCCCAAATCAATAAAAATATTATCCCATTGTCCGCCCTGTGCTTTATGGCAAGTCATTGCATAACCGTATTTTACCTGTAAAGCATTATAATACGGGTTTAATTTAATAGCTTTATGTCTTTCGTTTTTGCTTGTCAAATGCATATAATCCTCCATAATACTATTATATAAATTCATTCTATCTTCTAATGCAAGAGAAGGTAAATCGGTATCTAAAGTATTTAACAGGAGTATTACATCAAGAATCGGAGAATCAGCATTATCATATAAATTCACTGAAACATGGGCAAAATCATATCCGTAGATATTCTCAATTTTGTTGATTCTCATTATCTCAATCATTTCACCATTTGCAATAAATTGTGCTTCTTTACTCTCATCAAGCCAGAAATAATTATTCTTAATCACCATAAGCTTTTCACCGGCAGCAAGCACATTTTCATAAAACAAAATTCGGGCGCGGATAGCTTTATTATAAAGGTTGGCACGCTTATTAGACCTGCAGATAATTATTGATTCAATGTCCGAATATGAATTTCCGAAGCAATTATTCAGAGCATCTTCCAAATCATACGATTTTAATTCAGTAAAATATTTATCATTATAATCATTGAAAAAAGGCTCCGAAAAATCTTCCGAGAAAAGTTTCTCGCGTATATAAGTAGCATTAGCGAGCACTGGAGAGTCTTGAGTCTGTCGGACAACCTGATTTAAGTTTGAAATACTTGCAGATAAAGAATAATTATCTTGATAAGTTTTCGGAATAAGCGCCGGACTTTCCGAAAAATGTACCGGCGGAAGTTGTGCCGTATCGCCTATAACTATAAGTTTACAATTCGGCTGGGAGAAGACAAAAGAAATAATATCATCAAGCAGGTTTCTGCTGTACGAAAAATCAGAGGTATTTGAATTATCGGAAATCATTGAAGCCTCATCAATGAAAAAGATTGTGTTTGGCGATTTATTTTTGGTAAGAATTATTTTATAGTCACCAAGTTCATTTTTATATGAGAGGTAAATATGTTTGTGTATAGTAAATGCCGGATATTTACAATATCCCGACAGAACTTTAGCTGCCCTGCCCGTTGGTGCAAGCAGAGTAACTTTAAACTTTTGACTGCGCAATTCTTCAACTATTTCGGAGATTATGGTAGTTTTACCCGTACCTGCGTAACCATTGATAATATGAATGCTTTTGGAAAAGTTTTCGAATAAATATTTGTAAATATCCTTAAGGCAATTAACTTGGTCTTCGGTATGTGTATATACCGAATTGGTAACAATATTTGTAATGAACAGATTATTCATCATTACTCCGCATTACAAATCGAGACTATACAATAAGCTGCTACAGCATTATTTTTTCCGATCTCATCAAGTTCTTCGTTGGTTTTTGCTTTTACTGATATTTTAGAAACATCAATTTCAAGGATTTCAGCAAGATTATTTCTTATTGAATCGATAAAGGTGGAAAGCTTTGGCTTTTCAAGAATAATTGTACTGTCGATATTATTGATAATGTAGTTTTGATTTTTGATGATATCATAAACCTTTTTTAATAGGACGGCACTACTAATATTTTTGAAAGCGGGATTATTATCAGGGAAGTGGTTTCCAATATCTTTCAATGCGACTGCCCCTAAAAGAGCATCACAAAGGGCGTGAATAAGTACATCTCCGTCTGAGTGTGCTACACATCCTTTGTGATATGGTATTTTTATCCCGCCGATGACGAGTTCTCTTCCTTCGGCTAATTTATGAATATCATTACCGAAACCTACACGAAAGTTCATGGTTTCTTATACTATCTTGCCGAAGCGTCGAAATCTAATGTTAAGGAGAAGCGCAAAGTATTTTCAAGTGGGCTTCTTTGTTTTAAGGAGATCAGATATGATAAATCCAATGCGAAAACATTATATTTAACGCCTGCTCCTACAGTAATGTATTGACGATCACCTTTTCTGGGGTTTTCATATAAATAACCCAAACGCACCGCCAGTAAATTATTATACCAATATTCCGCACCTACGGATATATTAATTTCTTGTAACTCTTCGCGAAAAACTCCAATTTTTGCATACTCACCATTATCAAGCTGGGTATATCCGGGAGCATCATAAAAAGATTGGATCATACCCATCAGTAAGGAAACATTACTGTCTTTTCCGTATAAAATATTACCTTCATCATCTTCAATAGGAGGAGTAGGAACTAAAAGTTTGGATATTTCAACTGCTAAGAAAATACTGTTATAATCATCAATATTTAATTTCAAAGAGGGGCCTATTCTCAAATTGGTAGGAATAAATTCTTTATGCTGTTTAGTAACTTCATAAGACATTTTTGAACCTATATTAGATATATTAACACCAAGGGCAAATTCGGCATCCATTTGAGCAATTGTAAGGGGTTCAACATAGTATATTGCAATATCGGCAGCAACTGAAGTACCCGCTTTAGTGCCGGATGAGTTCGATAATCCGTTAGTTAAATCCGAATAGATAAAACGGCCGGCAACAGCACCGGAAATTTTTTCGGAGAATTTTCTGGAATAGGTTGCATCAATAGCAAATTCATTCGGTTTTGCAGGGCCTAAATCTCTTCCTTCATAATCTCTAAAAGTTATTTCACCCAAAGAAAAATATGTTAGAGTAGCGGCAACAGCTGATTTATCATTTATTTTATAATATCCCGCAACGTTAAAAAGATTGATATCCGTAATACCTAAACTACGCATCCATGGTATATAATTTAATGATACACCTGCGGTTTTATTCAGGAACGCATACTTTGCAGGATTCCAGTGCATTGAATTAGCATCAGGAGATGTGGAAACCCCAACATCACCCATTGAGCCTGAACGAGCATCAGGAGATATTGTCATAAACGGGACAGCGGTTGTAATAGAATTTAAACCCATCTGAGCATATTTAGTATTAAGATCATCCTGAGCATTTAAAGATGCTGCTATTGAAATAAACAATACACTTAATAATACACTTTTTAAAATCTTCATAATTTATTATTTGTTAAATTTTACTTAAGCATGGTTCCCCACACATTTGAAATAACGCTTTTTTTTCCTTAATATTATTATTCAATAAAAATTTTATCCGAACAAATCGCCTTTCTCACATCGTCGGCATATATTGTAACAACATATATATATATTCCGGAACTTAATTTCGTTCCATTATTATTTGTACAATTCCAAGGGATATTTAATTGATTGGAAGTTGTGGCAGATATTTTTTGTTTTAATTGTGTTTTCTTATTTCCTGAAATATCATAAACATCTATCATCACATCAAAATCACTATTAATTATATTATGAGTTATGTAAAACTCCGTATGATTATTATTAACCGGATTCGGCGACACATATACATCAATCAGCTTAGGTTTAATATTTTCCGCCACAGTAAAATACAATGTTTTTTGAGTTAAATTACCCATTACATCATAAACATCAATCGTTATATAGTTATCACCCAAAGGTAAATCTGTTAATTCATACTCAATATAACCTCTCTGATAATCATCATTTTCTAACACAAAATAAGAATTAAGGATATCAAAAGACGAATAATCTTCATTTAATATATATGATATTTGTTTTCCGATACTATTACCATAAAAATCTATTCCAGATTCATCAAACAAATAAATATATAAATTAGCATCTTTACCAATAATATCATAATTTTCAAAATAAGGATGATTAATATAAGCAGTTACCCGCGGACCCGAAGTATCCGAATAATCATCACTTTCACCTTTGAAGTTTATGCTTGAGACAGATCCTATTGCTGTAATATTATTAATTGTATCATAGGCATAAAGTTGTAACTTTAATGTAGAATCACCGGCATTTAAATTGTTCGGTAGTCTAAATGTAATGTCAAACTCATTATTTTCGATGCTTACGACACCTTTGCTTATTATTTTATCTCTAATATAAAAATTCATAGGTGTACTGTATTCATGGCCCAATGTTCTGTATTTAGTAGGCTGATCATACAATTCATAGCTCAAAAATCCGTTGAAGTCTTTTTCTAAAATAATACGACCGGTAACATTAACTAATTCCGAATTTTTAAACGTAATGCTATCAATTATGCTATTTTGATTTATCAATTCGACTTCAATATTATATTCCGGGTAATTAATTTTCATAGCCGGATCGCCGAACAAATGAATACTCTTAAAAAGAAGTTCCACATTTTGTTTCCCGGCAAGGAATATTTCGCCAGCAGTAAGTCCTCCGTTAATAGTAGGATAACGAAGCAATTCAATAATTTTACCGAAAAGATTATAACAGATTGTTGCATAGCTTGTTCTCGATGTTGAAATTAAGGAAACTGCTCCACCTTTCGGACTTTGAATAAGATGTTTTGCGGACGGATAAAGATTTAATTGATCAAACCCGAAATAATCACAAGTAGCGGCAACAACCAAGGGCATATTATCAATATTATTTATCCTTTGTATAGAGGGTACCGTAAGCAAATTTTCACCGGCCCACCCTAATTTGCTGCCATGTCCATAATAAGCAACTATTAAAGCTCCTTCATTAAAACTGTTTATTAAGTAATCCGTTGCATCGGGAGTAGTATAACCTGAACTGGATGACACATGTTCAAAAGCATCAATATATACTTTATTAAACATAAAATGTTGGTTATAACTATTAATTATAGTATCAATTTTCTCCATATACATCGGATAAACATTACTTTCCGAATCAGCCCTAGTATGGCCGTCATCAGCCACACCAACGAATCTCGATTTCCATGTTCCATCCGATGAAGATTTACTTTCATAATAGTGCTTCACTTTTTGAAAATAACCTTCAATATCTATCTCATTATTAAAAGGTATTCTTCCTATCGGAATATCTATATACCCTTTACATTCTGCTCCTTCATCTTCATCCATCAAAACATAATAATCATCCGTTCCATAAGATCTGCTGGATTCCAATGATTCATAAGACTCATAAGTAGGCATTAAGTTGGGTTCGACAGCTAAAATATTTTTATAATCAAAACTGGTTGTGCCAAAAAGTAATACATTCTTAGGGTAAGTTTTACCTGACGACAGATATATATGTCTGATAAAATTTCTTATCGCACTTAAATCAAGTGCTCCACATGAAAATTCATTATAAATCTTATCTAATTCCACAACCAAGTATGAAGAACCGCTTTTTTCTTTATGAAGTTGTCCGAACATTTCCGCTTGTTCAATAAATTTTCCTTCGGGAACAATATAAATATTATCCACATGTGATGTTGAAAAAAGATCCTGATTTGCTATCTTTCTATCAAAAATAGGGTTTTTCAAATCTTTATAATAAAAAGCGACAAATTCTTCGGGCAGATCTTGAGACTGGGTATTATAATAGAATAATGTAGTATCATTAGAATGATTAAGTGATATATCTATAGGATTCAATTTATCCGTTATATTCCAAACATTAATACCAACTGACGAATTTGTCAAAACATATTTTACACCATCAGGTTCAGAATAAAAATACGGATCTCTAAAAGTAAATTGATCTCCCGGATATTTTAATTTTGATCTCAGATTTAAGTTTACATAGCCCAAATAAGCTTTACCGCCGGCAGAGTTGGACGAATACTGAAATTTAACTTCAATATTAGGATTATTTAAATTAATCGAATGGTTAAAAATCTTTTCTCGTCCGACATAATTACCTGAAACTCTACTTATACTCTGCACATTATAATGCTGCCCGTTTACAATAGCATTCACATAATTAGTCCCGCTTGACACACACATAATTCTATAAACTATATGACTACTGGAATTTTCATCGTCAGCAGCAAGTTCAGGTACGGAAAACATTTTAGGTACGATAAAAAGCTCAGTATCATCGAATTCTTCACCAAACCATAAATTCCCCGAATTTAATATATTGATTAAAGGGTTTTGATAAAAATCTAATTTAGTATAATTTGTAATTGTTTTTTTACTGTTAATGAAATTGGAGTTATCAAATACGCTGATTCTTTTCCCTTTCTCACTGCTGATGTTCAGTAAAAAAAATGCAGTCTCCGAGTAATGGTTGTATTGATGCGAATATAAATATTTTGATTTGTCGTATTCCCAACTATGAGGACCTTCTAAATAAAAAAGAATACTGTCTCCTTTATCGAAAGTTCCATCTCCACCGTCTTTTATGATAATTGGGATTTCAGGTGCATTATCCAAAATTGCTTTACTATTTGATTCGGGAAGGAAATATCCTTTATTGGCAAAAATTCTTATGTTATCTGATTTCAATCCCTTAACATCAACATTGTTATCTAATAAGTCTTCGTAGGTAAGGCAATATACTCCTTCCGAAAGAACTTTAAATCTATACCAATCGCCTTTCGATAAAACGGATCTACTCGGCAGTTCTCGATTGGGTTTAGACCTTTTTTCTGTAGTAACAACAATATCAAAAGATGTTACCATTATGCATTCTCCGGATTTACTATCAATATAATAAGGATAAAGAATAAATCCACATACAGAAGAATCCCCGGTAAGACCAAATGACCAATCAAAGATTACATCTTCATCATAAACATTATCACAAATATTTTTATCCGTACATCTTGTTCCTGATATATTTTTAATTGACATTTCTTTACATACTTCTTCACTATTCAAAGTAATATTTTCCATATAAACCGGAAGGGAAGTACTATCAATAAGATATGCGGCATTTTCAAAAGACAATAAGTTATTGCTTTTGCTATAACTCCAATTAATAGAATAATTATATGTAGTTTGTGCAAAAACGCTATTACATAATGTAATAATCAGAACAAAAAAGGTAAATATTATACATTTTTTCATTAAAAATTCATTTTAAGTAATTTTCCGGCACACGAAGAAGTCGCACCAGATTCATCAGTTAAAATCAACCGGTAAACATATATTCCGGGATTAATACTTTTACCGTTATCGGTTTTTCCATCCCATGTTATAAAATGTTCATTAGAACTGCTTGAGGTAAATGTTTTCGATAATGTTTTCATTAACTGTCCGTTTAATGATGCTATATATAATGTAACCGATATAATATTTCCGGATTGGTTATGCGATAGTACAAATGTTGTTTCATCTGTAAACGGATTTGGATAATTATATAAATTTGAAATATAGATTGTATCTGAAGATATAACTACAAATTCAATTTCGGAAGTAGCCGAATTATTAAATACGTCCCAAGCTCTGATAGCCATTTTATGTTTTCCGCTCTCCAAGTTAAACATCGGGTAATTAATTACACCGCTTTGATATGAATCCAAATCCGATTCATAAAATGTATTCATAGTATAAATCCTGTCCAAATTATCATCAATATATCCGATAATATCATGACCTATACCATTACCTGTTGTATTAATACCGGATTTATCATAAAGTTTCGCGATAAGAACGGGATTTTCATTAGTATAACCGCCATTAACGAACAATGTATCATTGATAAACAAATCAATATCCGGACCTTGTTCATCAACTTCGGAAGGATTAATATTTCCCCCAACAACATATTCATCATAAAACCCATTACCATCGGTTTGTCCATCGGTAAAATAGAAACTCATTTTTGCTTCTCCAAAAGTATAGGCTATATCTTTAGGTGTAATAAAAGAGAATTTGAATTTTCCATTAACAATACTTACTTTGCCTTTATAAATTATACTATTATCGGCATAAAAAGTTTGAATACTTGCACCGTCGTTACCAAGCGTACTCACCAATGACGGTTTATCATGAATTTCAGGATAAATTATTCCATTATAATTACTCATGGTGTTACCGTATTTATCGCGTAATTCACCCTCAATTTCAACATAAGAAAAAGCTCGTATTGTATCTGTTTCCACTCCGTCAACAAGAATTTTGGTAATATTAACCGCGGAATTATACTTAGGATAATTAAGAGGTATAGCCGGATCGCCTAATAAACCGTATGCTCTTGTATTTGCAGATGTAGTGGAATAACTATTTTTGGTTTCACGTACTATATCCCCAATATTTTTAAACTCATTATTATCATCTTTCACAAAAACTTTTTGAAAGAAACTTTTAAACAGCGGTTCATTACCGCCACCGGTAACGCGAGTAGTAGAAAGCATTCCCACAGCACCGCCTTTTCTATTTAATAATACCAACTCACCGGCAGAAACAGTCGAAGGATCATCATAAACGGAGAAACTACATGTTGCCGTAATAAAAAAAGTAAGTTTATCATAATTTTTCCAGCTATTAATGTCTGATATTGCAACATACTGTTCCAGTCCTAATTGTTTAATTCCTCCATGTCCCGAATAAATAAAAATCAGAGTTCCTTTATCAATTCTCGCACTAACATCTGCAGTAACCTCAGGATATCTTTGCCCTCCCGCAGTAGTTACTTGAGTATATGCTCCGGCATATATTTTATTTGCACTAAACTCCTTAAAATTATTTTCAATAATATTAGCATAAGACTCCGAATAATTCAAATGATATAATTCATTATTATCGGCATCATCGGCAAGAAATGTTACAATGTTTCTCCAATCGCCGAATTGTTCCTCAGTATTACTTGTATAATGCAAGATTTTATCAATAACATATTTTGTATCCTCAACGGTACTTGTAGGAATTCTACCGACAGCTACATCAATAGCATCTCCGTTATTATAAAGTCCTTCAAGATCATCCAAATATCCGTAAAAATCATCACTACAGACACTGCTGCTGGTATTTAATGTTTCAACAACACCGGCATCTCTCGATTGATGTATTAAAATATCACTAGTATTAGGATTTATTCTATCCAATGGGTCATAAGAAGCACCGCCAACCAACAATAGATATCTGGGTTCTTTACCTTCATCGGCATTATCATACCACATTTTCATCATGTCTCTTATCGCACACAAATCGGGAACACCGGAAGAAAATTCATTATATACATGTTCAACATCAATCATATATGTTTTCAAACCAGTATTAACATGATATTGATAAAGTCTTGTTACCTCATCTTTTAGAATATCCTTATAAATAATTACCATATCGGGAGAATCTTTCGCATGTATATTCTGATTGGCAATAATACTTTTATGAAATTCAACCGATTTCGTTTCAGAGCCGTCATAACAAACATATTGATAAATTTTATCAGTATAAAAAGGAAAAGTAATGTTCGACTGATTGTTTGAAAATGTAACTTGTGCCGGTTCGGCAGGTTTCGTAATATCCAGAATCCTTAAGTTTGATGTACTACCGCTAACAGCTATTTTATACTCAGCCACATCACCGCTAAAATTTGTATTGTATGACCTAAAGAACAACGTACCAGAGGAGTAACTCAACTTCCGATAAGCATTTACGTATATACAACGTAACCATGCATTTGATGTGGAACCGGGTTTTGAGTAAGTCATAGTTACATTAATATTATCTGATGAGGGGAGAAAACCGGAATTATCTCTTCCGGCAAAAGCGTAACGACTACCTAATTGGGTACTTACAACACCAAAAGTAAATGTTTTTGAATAGTTCTCCACTCTAACATTAAAAGTTGATGTTGAAAATTGCCTTGCCGCAACTTCATAGAATATTTTTGTTTCTTTATTAGTTACTATGTTCGGAAAGTTAAATGAAAAAGTTTGTTGAGTATTGACATCAAAAGAATCTCCGAACCATTTCCTACCCGACTTAATAAGATTGACCGTAGCAGATTCACGGGCAAGATAATCAACAAAATCAGTAACAGTTTGGGCAGGAGTTCCTGATACGGCTTCTCTTGTTCCAATTCTTTTACCGTCGGCCTGGCCAAATGTTAAGAAATAACCGGATTTTTTTGTGTAAAGGTTTTTATAAAACATAAACATCCCATCTTCATATTTCCACTCATCAGGGCCGCTTCCATAAAAAAGAATATAATCACTGCTGTTGAACTTTCCGTCTTCTTCCCCAATAACCCAAATCGGTACTTCATTAAGATCATTATATCTTTCTTTTCCGGCAATTTCGTTTAACATTTTACCTCCATTACCGAAAACCTGTAATGTTTTAGGATTGATATTATCAACATCAACTCCTAAATCTTTCAATTCCTGATAAGTAATTTTGTAGAAACCGTCTTCATCAACAAAAAATTTATACCAAGTTCCTTTACTAAGTTTTGAATTACCGTAAGTATGATTTTTTGTCTGAACACCTTTTTCAATTTCCCCCAAATCATCAATAAAATAATAAAATGTTTCAAGTCTTTCATAAACACCCAATTCATTATTAAACCTAACCGGGATAACATGAAAGTTTAAAACAGGTTTTTTTCTATCAACAGAAAAGAAAAATTTAAATTGAAAATCGCTTTCAATACATTCAACTCCTTCTATTCCAATTAATTGCTCATTGGGAATTATCGAAACTATTCCTTCCAGAAAGTTCACATTCAAATTATTATGTACAACATTTTCCTGATAAATATATAACGGAAGATAATTTGTTTCACTAATATGAACGGCATTATCAAAATCCAATACTTTAATTACATTATCATAAATATTTATATTCGAATTATCATTCCATTTGATTGTTACCATTTGTGCCGATAATACGTATGTAATAAATAAATATATATATACTAAAAATAATTTTTTCTTCATTAAATCAATTTTAAATGCAATAATACAATATTTCTAACGATTTTTGGTTAAAAATATTATAAAAACTTATTCGGTTAAAAATACGATTACTCAATAATTATTTATATTTTTGCGCTGAAATTTTTTATGAAACGTATTGTTTGCATAATTATTCTAACGTTGATATTCATTTCAATGAAAGCACAAGATCCGGCGTTTTCTCAATTTTACGCGAGTCCGTTATACATTAATCCTGCTCTGGCAGGAACAACCGAATGCGGCAGATTAGGATTGAATTACAGATTACAATGGCCGGGGTTTGATGCATATAATAGTTTTGGCGTAACTTACGACCAGAATTTGGAAGATATCAATAGCGGTTTCGGCGTTCAAGTTATATCTTTTATGCCTGATGATATTTTGCGTCAATACAGCATTAACTTATTTTATTCTTATCAAATTAAAGTAACTCAAAAGCTTTATATAAGAGCGGGATTATCCGGCGGGATAAGAATGCATGATTTTAATACAGGATCTATTGTTTTACCGGACGGCACTACAGGTTCATCAGAAGGTTTGAGCAACCAATTGTATTATGTACCCGATTTTTCCATTGGAGTTTATGCTACTTACGACGGAAAATATTATGCCGGTTTTAGTGTTGCACATTTTACAAGCGGTATCGGTAACGGTGAAAATGCGAGATATTTTAAAAACGCTTCAACTATTAAATATACGGTGCACGGCGGCTTGGATATCCCTTTGGATCTTAGGGAAGAATATTCTTTATCGCCGAATTTTATTTATCAACACCAAGACGGATTTGATAATTTCTATCTTGGCTTATATGCTAATTTGAAAATGATTACCACAGGATTATGGTATAAAAATAATGTTTGCTTTACAAGTCCGGATATGAATTCTCATGCGTTATGCGCATTAGTTGGAATATCTTTCGAAAAAATCAAAATCGGATATTCTTATGATTTTAATATCACCGGTGTAGGTTTAAAATCACATGGTTCACATGAAGTTTCATTGCAATGGAACTTCTGCATTTATCAAGGTCCGCAAAAAAGAGTAATCAGGGCAATAAAATCGCCACAATTTTAGTTATTAATATAATTTGAAATATATAAAATGATGAATTCTAAGAAAACAAACCTATTTTCATTAATTATTTTAGCCGGAATTATTCTATTTTCCGGATGCGATAGAAGTTCATATTCTCCTACCACAGGATGGAGATACAATGATCCTGATAACGGTGGTTATACGGTAGCAACAGATTATGTTGACCAAATGGCCGGTCCGGGTCTCGTGTTTATTGAAGGCGGAACTTTTGTAATGGGACAAGTTTATGATAATGTTATGGGTGAATATGATAATTATCCGAGAAAAATTTCTATCTCTTCATTTTATATGGATGAAACAGAAGTTGCCAATACAGATTATCTCGAATATTTATATTGGATGAGTCGCATCTACGGTGTAGATTATCCCGAACTTGTAAGAAAAGCTTTACCGGATACTTTGGTATGGAGACAAAAATTAGGTTATAACGAACCAATGGTTACCAACTATTTGAGGCATCCTGCCTATAAAGATTATCCTGTGGTTGGCGTTAACTGGGTACAAGCACGCGATTTTTGTACATGGCGTTCAGACCGCGTTAATGAACAATTATTAATTAACTATGGTATCCTTAACCATGACCCCGCCCAAAACAGTAGAGATCATTTTACTTCGGGAACATATTTAGCCGGTCAATATATCGGTAATGTTAATCAGAATCTTGTTGATAATAACCCTAATGGTACAGGCGAAAGACGCGTAAGATGGGAAGATGGTATTTTATTACCGAATTACAGACTTCCTACCGAAGCCGAATGGGAATATGCAGCATACGGCTTAATAGGTAATACTTACCAAAACAATATTGTCGAAAGAAGAGTTTATCCTTGGAATAAAACAGGTTTACGTACTGATGAAAGAGCTTATTACGGAAGCTTGATGGCAAATTTCCGCGCCGGTTCGGGCGATTATATGGGTGTTGCCGGTTCTCTTAACGACGGTTCAATGTTTCCTGCCGAAGTTGCTTCTTATTGGCCGAATGATTTCGGTTTATATAATATGGCAGGCAATGTAGCGGAATGGGTTTTCGATGTTTATCGCCCAATGTCTTTTATGGATGTTTCGGATCTTAATCCTGTAAGAGGTAATGTTTTCCAGAAACCCGTAACAGATGAAGATGGAAATCTCGCGGAAAAAGATGAATACGGAAGATTACGTTATGAAGATGTTACTGTTGAAGAAAACCTTACAAGAAGAAATTATCGTCAAGCCAATAATATCAATTATCTTGATGGCGATGTAATGTCACAAGTAGACGGCAACTGGGCTGACCCGGGAGATAATACTTCAGCAGTAAGTAATAAAATGTACGAATACGGCACAAGAAGTCTAATCTCCGATGAAACAAGAGTTTACAAAGGCGGTTCTTGGGTTGATCCCGCTTATTATTTAAGTCCGGGAATAAGAAGATATCTGCATCAAGATGAAGCTACAAATTATATCGGCTTTAGATGCGCAATGGATAAATCAGGAGGACAAACTATCTACTAAAAACATAAATTTGTTCATAATTCAGATAAACCAACATGATGTGTTTTGATACAGAATTTCCATCATGTTGGTTTTTTTATTGAAAATTTTATATCAAGGATTCATATAGAAATATTGTTCATCTCTTTATAAAGTTAAAATGAAAAAGACTAATAGAATTTAGTAGATGGATTCTTACGCTTTGAAATAATAATATTTCAAAATTGAAACCTCGAACTTTTTTAAATAAAATGAAAATAGAAACTTTATACGAAATATTTCTCAAATATGGGAAAGTCTCTACCGATAGCCGTTCGGTGGATAAAGATTCTATCTTTTTTGCATTAAAGGGAACAAATTTTAATGGTAATAAATATGCATCGGAAGCCCTTGAAAAAGGTGCTGCTGTTTGTATTGTTGATGAAAAGGAATACTATAATACAAATGATTCGCGATTTATTTTAGTTGATGATTGCTTGAAAACCTTGCAGGATTTAGCTGCTTTTCATAGATCTAAATTTAATTTTCCTGTAATCGGAATTACAGGTACAAACGGAAAAACCACAACTAAAGAACTTATTGCCGGTGCACTTTCTCTTAAATATAAAGTAAAAGCAACGTCGGGAAATCTGAATAATCATATCGGCGTTCCGTTAAGCTTATTATCCGTAAATAATATACACAATACCGACTTCTGCATAATTGAAATGGGTGCAAATCACGTAGGAGAGATAGCTTCTCTTTGTGAAATAGCAAAACCAAATTATGGAATTATTACGTCAATAGGAAAAGCTCATCTAGAAGGTTTCGGCTCATTAGAAAATATTATCAAAACTAAATTAGAACTCTACAATTTCATTGATAAAACCAAAGGAAGTTTATTTATTAATTTGTGTAACGAAATCCTGATAAAAAATCTACCAAATAATACGACTAATATTTTTTATAAAGACATAAGTAAGAAGATCGAAAATTTGAAAGTTCAAGGACATGAAATTACAAATTCTGTCGATATATTTTGTTCGGGAAGGCTTGATGAAACAACGATGAATCTTTCTTTTGACTGGCAAACAAAGAGAAGTGAAAAAGTTTTCCATGTGGAAGGTAAAATGTATGGAAGGTATAATTTTATTAATATGCTTGCTGCGGCTTGTATAGGAAATTATTTTGATGTTTCCGGAGAAGATATTACCCAATATTTGAGTAATTTCGAATCTGATAATAATCGTTCGCAAATTATCAAAATAAATAGTAACACAATAGTAAGTGATGCTTATAACGCAAATCCTTCAAGCATGGAAGTCGCACTCGATACTTTCAATGAAATAAAAGTTTCTAATAAAATCCTAATTCTCGGCGATATGTTTGAACTCGGAAACGATACTGAAAAAGAACATAAGAAAATTTTGGATAAGTTACGTAGTATGAATGTAGAAAAAGTTATTTTGATAGGAAAGAATTTCCAACAGCTAAACTCTGAATACGAAACTTATCTTACGGTTGACGAAGCAATTCAAAACTTCAACATTCAAGAATTAGAAAACAAGAACATCCTGATAAAAGGCTCAAGAGGAATGCGGCTGGAAAAATTAATCAAAATATAAGAGATAATAATATCTTTTCAAGAAAGTATCGGTTCAAAACACAAAATCCGAAATTAAAATCATTTTAAACAATTATTTTTTATTCATATTTTAATGCTTCTACAGGATTTTTCATTGCTGCACGCCAACTTTGCCAGCTTACAGTAATTAATGTTATCACAAGAGCTAATAATCCTGCCAAAAGAAATATCCATATATTAAGATTTGTTTTAAAAACAAAATTATCCAACCATTTTGTCATCAAATACCAAGAAATCGGAACAGCAATTACAAATGCGATAAGTACCTGTATAATAACGCCTGAGTTCAAAAGTTTGATTATTTCGAATTCGGTAGCACCGTTAATCTTACGCATTCCTATTTCTTTAGTCTTCTGTTTGCTCATTAATAATGACAATCCGAATAATCCCATACAAGTAATTAGTATTGCTACAAATGCAGATATTCCTATAAGCCTTGAAAATCTTATATCCTTTCTGTAAAACTGGTTAAGAACATCATCAATAAATTGAAAATTAAAAGGTGTCGTAGCTCCTGATTCCGACCATGCTTTCTCCAAATAATTAATTGTATTTTTAATATTATTTGTATTCAATTTGATAGCTATCTCACTAACCATCTTTGGATTCAATACGATAACCATTGGAGGAATAGGTTCGTAAATCGAGTACATATTGAAATCCGAAATAACCCCAACGATTTTACCGAACACAACCGGATGCCCGATTACTTCCGTTATTCCCAACTCATTAACGGTAGCTTCGTTTACTAATGCTCCACCAACCGAACTTTCAATATCAAAACCTTTTCCGTCTAAAACTTTTATTCCCATTGTCTCAACAAAATCATAATCGACAAAATTATAATATAACTGTGCCATCTCCGAAGGATCATTGGCTTTAGGAGTGCTTATCATCATCTTTCCATTAAAAGGGGGGACCCATAATGCTCTTGAAATAGAAATGACATCAGGATTTTCTTGAATTTTTTGCTTAAAAACATCATAATTTACATCACCGGCAGAAATTTTAATCAGACCTTCTTTATTTATACCTATATCCATATTAAATGCATAATTTATTTGCCTGTTCATAATTATCATAGAAGAGATTAATATTATGAATATAACAATCTGAAATACAACCATAACCTTGCTAAACAATCTTTTACCGGACTTCGCCATAATCTTATTTTTTAAAACTTCTACAAGATTAAATGATGTAGTTCTAACGGATATGATAAGTCCCGATAAAACTCCCATTATGGTAGTTATTAATATCAAACAAACTAAAACAAACAAAAATGACGAGCTTAATGTTAGTTCGTAAGATTTATTTAGTAGGATGCTGATCCATGGGAATAATGAACTTGCCAGAAACATTGCAATCGGCAGAGCTATTAATGATATTAATGTAGACTCAAATATCATTTGAGCAATAAGACCTGATCGTGATGCTCCGCATATTGACTGGATCGCCAGAGATTTTGTCTGGGTCATCATCTGAGCCGTAGTGAGATTCAGATAATTAATAAAAGCGATAAACAAAATCAAGAATCCTACCGAGATTAAGATGAATAACATCTGAGTATTTCCTTTGTCGGGATTATTATTATCAAAAATATTTTCAGAATTGAAATAAATACTTCTTAATGGTTGTAATGATAATTTCAAAATCAGATTTTCATTAGAGTAGTCTTCGCCGAGTTTGGCAAGTTTTTTAGAAAACTCATCAATATCAGCATCTTCTTTTAATAATATGTAATTAGTAAAAAACTGACTGCTTGTCCATGATTTTTGGAGGTCAGTAAAATCTACACTGTTTCCAACGGTAATAATAGTCTTTCTCAAATGCTTAAAAGCTAATTCGCTATTCGTTATTACCGAAGCTTTGATTGTAACATTAGATTTAAAATTATTAAAAACGCCAATCACTTCCATTTCATATTCTTCTCCCGACAATTTTATTTTAATTAATTTTCCTAATGGAGTTTCATCACCATAATATCTTTCGGCAATATCTTTATTTATGAGAATTTTATTATCAACTTCATCAAACCCTTGTAAATCTCCTTCAATAATATCAACTCCAAACATATCAAAAAAAGAGCTTTCAGTACATAATAAATGTTCTTCCAACAAAAAATTATCATTATGAAATATTTCATATTGCGGAATATTATATTGATGAGCATATGTTTCAACCTCAGCAAAATTATCATATATAGTTTCGCCAAGAACAAAAGGAGTGTTCGCCCACAAATTAGTATTATCATTATTCAGTACGCGGTAAATCTTATTATAGTTTTTAAAAGATTTATTATATCCTGTTTCGTTGATTACAAAAACAGTAACAATAGTAACAACTGTCAATCCTAAAACAAGTCCGAGCAAATTAATTAATGAATTAGCTTTATTACTTAATAGGTGTCTTATACTTAGTAAAATATTTTTTCTCATTCTATCAATTTTAATTATTGTTTTCGGAAATTATTCTTTTTGCGGAATAATTATGCTTAAAATTATTTTGGAGATTTATTTTGGAAGATTTATGCCAGAAAACATTTATTACTTATAATCAACAATTAACAAAATAAATACAATATTTTGCGTCAAATAATTAGACATAAATGTTCGTTTTTTTTACAAATAACCTCGGGTGTTGAAAGAATTCCGTTTTTTACAAATAGGTGGAAAAGTAGAATGCAAATTAGACATACTTACTAATAAAATTAGTAATAAAAAATTAAAAATCACCTACATAATTTCAATGGAAAATCAATATATAAATTATGATAATTAAGTAAATATTCTCATTGGAAATAATCCAACTAAAGAGAATTTATCCATTTAATTTAATCATCTCAGAATCCATTTTTTTAATCTGTTTCGTTACCAAAATTATAGCAAGGACTGATGAAATAATATCGGAAATGGGTATTGACAACCAAACACCAAAAGTATCTTCAAATAGAGGTGGAAGTATTATCAATAATGGTATTAGGAATAATAACTGACGGGTTAAAGATAAGAATATCGCTTGTGCGGGTTTCCCTATAGATTGGAAAAAGTTGGAAATAACTATGCTGAACCCTACAACCGGAAAAGCAATATTTGTAATCCTTAATCCTTGCTTTGATACTTCAAGCAAAGTTGGATCGGTTGTAAACATTTTTGCAATTGTATAAGGAAATGCAATACACAAAAGCGCACCGATACAAACTACAACTGTAGCAGCAATACTTCCTAATTTCAATGCGGATTTCAATCTGTCGTATTTCTTTGCTCCGTAATTATATCCGATAATCGGTTGCATACCTTGAGTAATACCATTTACAACCATAACAAACAACATACTGAATCGATTAACAATTCCATACGCTCCGATACTTATGTCGCCGCCGATTCTCTTTAGTGCATTATTAATAAAAATTACGACAAGACTTGCACAAAGATTAACCAAAAAGGGAGCGGTTCCGATTACAATAATTTCTTTTGATAACCTAGGTTCAAATTTAAAGATACCTTTCTTAAAGTGTACAAAAGATTTTTTCTGAGAAAAGTGATATAGAGAAATGGCTAATCCCAAAACCTGTGCAAGAATAGTTGCCAGAGCAGCTCCGAAAATTCCCATTTTGAAAACGAAAATAAACAATGCATCCATGACACAATTGAAAATAATTGTAATGATCGGAACATTCATTGCCATTCGCGGATATCCCGAACTTCTTAATAGTGCAATTAATCCGAAATATAAATGAGTAACAACATTACCTATTACCAAAACTTTCATGTAGTCATAAGCGTAAGGCAATGTTTCTTCACCTGCACCGAAAAGTATCAGTACAGGTTTTAGCCATACCAGAAAAACAACAAGTTGAACTATACCTATCGCAATATTCAGAATCACAGTATTCCCAAGTATTTTATCAGCGCTGGCAAAATCTTTTTGCCCCATTTTTATAGACATGAGCGAAGCTGCGCCAACACCAACCATACTTCCGAGTGCGGCAGAAATATTCATCAACGGGAAAGATACTGCCAATCCGGATATAGCCATTGCCCCCACTCCATGTCCGATAAAAATACTATCAACAATATTGTACAATGACGATGTGATCATGGCAATAATCGCCGGAAATGCGTAATATGCCAACAATCTAGATACCTTTGCAGTACCCAGAGATAAAGGATTACTTAAATCTTCTTTCATGATATATTTTGCTTGCTTGAAAAAGCTTGCAAAAGTACAAAATAATTGATAATTGACAGTTATCAATTAACAATTTGGTGATAAATATTACAATAATGAAAGTTATATCTAATTTTAATCAAATTATAATAATTATTTTTGCATAATTTATTAAATATCATAATATGAAAAAATTATTCTTATTGCTAATATTAATTCCGAATCTACTTCTTTCTCAAGTTGATAAATCAGACTGGATTGGCGGATTTGCAGACGGATGTACTTCTGTAACGGTTGGAAGGCTCGCTTCTTCCGACGGTTCGGTTTATACTTCTCACACCGACGACAGTCATCGTACCCGTTCAAATATTCTCATCGAACCGAATAAAACTCATAAAGATAATGCAACGGTTGAAATGTTTAAAAGAGGACGATGCGATACAACGAAAATGCCGACTTATTCCTATATTAAAGTAGGGGAAATTCCTCAGGTTAAAAACACTTACGCTTATATTAATTCCGCTTATCCTTGTATTAACGAGAAACAACTGGCAATAGGCGAATCTACCTTTGGCGGCCGCCCGGAATTAGTCTCCGCAAACGGATTAATAGACTGTGAACGTTTGTGTCAGCTGATGCTTGAACGTTGTTCCACTGCTCGCCACGCAATTAATACAGCAGGTGAACTTCTCGCTGAATACGGCTGGATTGATGAAGGTGAATGTTTAACAATCGCCGACAAGAATGAAGTCTGGCATTTTGAAATCGTTGGCCCGGGAAAAGATAAAAAAGGTGCGGTATGGGTTGCCCAAAGAGTTCCTGATAATCATATATCCGTTAATGCAAATGCAAGTACAATAAAAGAAATCGATATCAATGATCCGGATCATTTTATATTTTCCGATAATTTATTTAGTGTTGCTATTGAGAATAACTGGTGGAAAGAAGGAGAAACTTTCAGGTTTTGTTATGTTTATGCTCCTGAAACGCGTACTTCAATAGCAGCTCGCAGAAGAGAATGGCGCGTTTTTGACCTTCTTGCACCTTCATTAAAGTTAGATCCTAACGCGGAAAATTATCCTTTTTCCGTAAAACCCGATAAACCGGTAACTCTTGAAGATTTGATTATGGTTTTTAAGGATCAATATGAAGGAACTGATTTTGATATGCGCAAAACCTTGTTGGTTCCTGATAAAGAAGGGAAAATGGTAATTTCACCGTTAGCAAATCCGCAAATGCCTTATGATATGAACAAAATGCTTCGTCTCAACGGTGGATGGGGTGAACTTGGCGAGCGCACTATTTCACGATGGTACACAATGTATGCAACTATAATTCAATGCCGCAATTTTCTGCCGGATGAAATCGGCGGACTTGTTTGGTTAGCTTTGGATAATGTTGCCACATCAGTTTATATTCCTGTTTACGGCTGTGTTACAGATCTTCCTGAAGAATATAAAACTTGCGGTAGAGAAACAGGATTCAGCAGAAAATCCGCTTGGTGGGCATTTAATCGCCTCGGCACTTTAGCAGTCCATCGTTGGGGTGATATGCAGAATGATCTTGCAGAAGTATGGAACCCATTTCAAAAAGAAATGATAGCTAATCAAAAAGACATCGAAGCAAAAGCTTTAGAATTATTGAAATCCAACAAGAAAAAATGCATAAGTTTTCTAACAGATTATTCTAACTTAAAATGTTCCGAAGCTATAGAAAAAGCATGGGATTTAGGCGATCATCTTTGGACAAAGTATGATGAAATGTGGTAAATAAACAACTAAGGCAAACTATCAGAAACATTTTGTTGTAGAATATTTTTGAAGTATTGAGCTGTAACGCAATCTGAAAAATTAGCCGAAAAAGTATATTTCAAAAAATTTATATTGATTTAATAATATTATTTATTTTATCAAAATGAGCAGAAAGCTTTGCAATTATGCTTATGCGAATGTATTTATTAAAAGATAAAATTACGTTAGAATCAATGTGTATATTTCATTAGATTTTTCACTTTGTCAGAGATGACTATTCGGATATTAAAACTCAAAAAAATCGTATATTTGCAATTCTAATCAAAAAATTAATTTAAAATAAAAATAAATGGAAGAAGTATTAAAACAAACAGCTTTTAAAGAATTGGTAGAGAAAGCCGGTGGCAAAATGGTGCCATTTGCAGGATTTATTATGCCGGTACAATTTGAAGGTATTGGTATTGAACATGAAACGGTTCGTAATGCGGTAGGTGTGTTCGACGTATCGCATATGGGCGAATTTTGGGTTAAAGGTCCTAATGCCGCTGCATTTATTCAAAGAATTACAACAAATAATGTTAATGACCTTTACGACGGAAGAGTGCAATATTCTTGTTTTCCTAACGGCAAAGGCGGTATTGTAGATGACCTACTGGTTTATCGTTTTAAAGAAGACTTGTTCTTCCTTGTTGTCAATGCATCTAATATTGATAAAGATTATAATTGGTGCGTTCAACACGCTGCCGAATTTAATATTATTCCCGGAAAAGATTTGGTAAATGTTTCCGATGAATATTGCCAGCTTGCGGTTCAAGGTCCTTTGGCTCTTAAAGCAATGCAAAAACTAACCGGCGAACCCATTGAAGATATGGAATATTATCATTGTAAGATTATGGAGTTTGCAGGAATTAAAGACGCTATCTTTTCTACAACTGGTTACACAGGTTCCGGTGGTTGTGAGATTTACGTTAAAAATGAACATGCTGAAAAACTTTGGAATGCTGTTTTCGAAGCTGGTGCTGAATACGGTATCAAACCGATAGGTTTGGGTGCCCGCGATACTTTGAGACTCGAATCTGGATTCTGTCTTTATGGGAATGATATCGACGATACGACAAGTCCGCTCGAAGCAGGTCTCGGTTGGATTACTAAATTTACCGACGATAATGATTTCATCGACAAGGATAAAATGTTAAAACTTAAAGCAGACGGTATAAAAAAACGTTTGAAAGGTTTTATTCTCGAAGAAAGAGGTGTTCCTCGTCAACATTATGAAATTTGTAACGAAAAAGGTGAAGTCATTGGCGAAGTAACTTCCGGAACAATGTCTCCAATGTTGAAGGTAGGTATAGGTTTGGGTTATGTTGCTGATGAATATTCAAAACTCGGCACCGAGATCTACATAAAAGTTAGAGATAAATTACTCAAAGCTAAGATTGTTAAAACTCCATTTTGGAACAGATAATTTTATATTGCTATAATTTTCTTAATATAAAGGTTCAAGAATAAAACTGATAAAATTCATTGCATTACCTACTGCTTCTTCTCGGTTTATTTCTTTTAATCGTCAGTGGCGAATTATTAGTTCGCGGCGGTGTCGGGATTGCTACGCGTTTGAGAATATCGCCTTTGGTGATTGGAATGACAATTGTTGCTTTCGGAACTTCGGCGCCGGAGTTTCTGGTAAGTTTACAAGCAGCAATGGCCGGTAATCCGGAAATTGCAGTAGGAAACGTCATTGGTTCTAATATTGCAAATATTGCCTTAATACTTGGACTTACCGGATTAATATACCCGATAGCTGTAAATAAGCAAGCTATGACGATTGATTTTGGGTGGATGATGATTGCAACTATTCTTTTTGGAATTTTTGCATCTAACGGACAAATATCAAGGCTCGAAGGAACAATATTAACATTCTGTCTAATATTATTCATTATATTGCAAATAAATTACACAAGAAGAAGCGGCATCAATATTGATAATGTACAAGAGACTTCCGAAACAAAAGGCATAACCGTTGCTTCATCATTATTGTTTATAGCAATTTCCTGCTGCGGTTTGGCTTATGGCGCCAGGTTCCTGGTAAGTGCGGCCTCAAACATTGCCGCATCATTAGGAGTCTCCGAAAGAGTTATAGGCATTACGATAGTCGCAATTGGGACAAGTTTGCCGGAACTCGTTACAACTGTAATTGCAGCAACTAAGAAACAAAGCGATATAGCCTTAGGCAATATAATTGGTTCAAATATATTCAATTTATTTTTTGTAATAGGTTTAAGTTCTCTCATAAAACCAATTAATATTGATTGGTCTAGTTTTGTCGGCGATTATTATTGGATGTTCGGAATCTCAGTCTTACTGCTTATTTTAGTAATACCAATATTTAAGACTTTAAAGAGCAGGAATAAATCTAAAAGTATTTCAAAACAACTTTTCGACAATGGAAAATTAGGAAGAGCCGGAGGTGCTATTTTATTTTCATTATATATAATCTATATATTATCATTATTATTTATTGATAATTTTTAATGAAATAATATTTTTACTATTCTTAACAGAATGCACCCATTATTTGATGTAATATTCTAAACAATAATCACTTCCGGTTCTAGCAAAACATCAAATTTTCTGTTTACAGCCTCAATAATCGTATTGGAAAAATCAACAATCTCTTGTCCTGATGCGCCTCCCAAATTGCAAAGAACAAGAGAATGTTTTTCAGAAACACCAACATTTCCTTTGCTATATCCTTTTAACCCGGACAATTCAATCAATTGTGCAGCGGAAAGCTTTACTAAATCATCATTTCCCTGAACCTTATAAATCACAAGGGAATCCTTCTCTATTAACTCTTTGTATCTTGAATATTTTACAACAGGATTTTTAAAAAAACTACCGGCATTACCATAAGTCTTATAATCAGGAAGTTTATTGCTTCTTATTTCTGAAATAGCATTACAAATATCTTTGATTATTACCTCTCTACCATTCTTTCCGGCAAATTTTTCCGTAAGTTCTTTATAGTTTAAGCACGGAATAAAAGACTTTCTAAGTTTAAATAAAATCTTCGTAATATAATATTTCCCGATGTTTCTTTTTTCTTTGAAGATGGAATTTCTGTAAGAAAAGTTACAATCCTGATTACCGAATATTATTTCATTATTTTCACCAGACATTTCAACGGCAAAAACTTTCTCCACACTTTCGCAAACCTCCATTCCGTAAGCACCTATATTCTGTACAACGGCACTACCGCATTGACTTGGTATATCAATTAAATTTTCTACACCGGAAAAAGAATGTTCAACGGCAAAATTTACAAAATCATTCCAAATAACTCCGGAACCAACACTAATCAAACCAAATTCATCATTTCCCTCAATAATCTCAATTCCCTTAATATCGGATTTAATAATAATTCCATCGAAATTCGAAGAAAAAAGTACATTCGCACCGCTTCCTAAAATAAAATGCTTTTCCTGTTTATAAATCGGATTATCGAACAAAAGTAATAAATCTTTTCGGCTGTTAACTTCAACAAAATATTTTGCAATAGCATCAACTCCAAAGGTATTGAAACTTCTTAAAGAAACATTGTGTTTTATTTCAATCATAATGCAAAGATAAAAAAACAATTGATAATGAATAATGAACAACTGACAATGAAATAGTTAAATATATTAAAGCAGGAAATGTATAAAATAAATCTTAACATTCTCATTTCCTAAATTGCTAAATTTCCAAACTCTCTTAACTCATCCAAAACCTCAAATACTTCTTCTACATTTGTAGTTTGCATTAGCCTCATTTTATACGGTTTAAAGTTTTCTACTCCCTTAAAATACTTAACATAATGATGTCGCATTTCAAAAACCGTTCTTTTCTCACCTTTGTAGTCCAAAGACATTTCTATATGTTCTTTACACACATCTATTCGTTCCTGCATATTTGGTAACGGAAGCTCAGTACCGGTTTTCAAATAATGTTTAATTTGATTGAATATCCACGGATTACCGACAGCCGCTCTGCCAATCATCAATCCGTCGACATTACTTTGATCAAGCTTTTGTTTTGCACTTTCACCGGAAATAATATCACCGTTGCCGATTATCGGAATCCGAATATTAGGATTTGCTTTTATATTTGCAATAATATTCCAGTTTGCCTCTCCTGTGTACATTTGTGCACGTGTTCTTCCGTGAATTGTAAGCGCAGCAGCTCCGGCATCCTGAACTCTAAAAGCAATTTCTTCAATATTAACGGAACCGGCATCCCATCCCAACCTTGTTTTTACAGTAACCGGTTTATTACTGATTTGCACAATTCTTTTAACAGCTTCTTCGATTTTTTCGGGAGTTTTCATCATTGCGGCGCCCGCGCCTTTATTCACAACTTTCTTTACAGGACAGCCGCAATTCAAATCTATTATATCCGGATTAGCTTCTAGGGCTCTTTCAGCAGCTATGACTAAAGAATCGACATCATGACCGAAGATTTGAATTCCAACAGGACGTTCCCTTTCATCAATTCGAAGTTTATCAACGCTTTTAGCAACATCTCTGATCAATCCCTCCGATGCAACAAATTCGGTAAACATTAAATCAGCACCATATCTTTTACATATTATTCTGAAAGGTAATTCTGTAACATCCTCCATAGGAGCAAGAATCAACGGAATACCGGGTAATTCAATGTCAGCAATTTTCATCATTAAATATTAAAGTGCAAAGATACGTGTTTTCTTTATCCAAAATATAGGAATATAATTTTTGATTTTATTAATATCTCAATAGTGTATTTTGCTGCAGAACTTAATGAAATAATTTCGAAATGATAGAGATTTAGAGAAATTAAGATTAACCTTTCAACTAAATTCCATACCTTTGCAACATGAATAATTTGGGCAGTAAAAACTTTTTGATGTTATGTTTGCAACTTCTGTTGATAGTGCTGATATCCATGTTTATGGCAACTTTGATAAGCGGTGGGATTATGTTTCTTTTCGACAGTAGTAATCTTAATGTTATGAAAATAATACAAGGTTTTTCGCAAATATTTACTTTCATGTTACCTCCAATCATTTTTCTAAAAATCAACAAAGTAAATATCAAAGATTTTCTTGGCGTCAACATAAAATTATCATGGAAAATAATTCTTCTATCAATAATTTTACTTTTTGCTGCGCTCCCGTTTACAGATTGGCTAATCCTTGAAAATGGCAAATTAAGCTTGCCGGATTCAATGTGGAAAATTGAAAAATGGATGCAGAATTCGCAGCAAATGAGCGAAGAAATAATGACTAAATTATTGGGCGTAAATAATATTGGCGGACTATTTTTCAATATCCTGATCATTGCCATAATTCCCGCAATAGGTGAAGAGCTTTTATTCAGAGGCGTTTTCCAGAAAATGCTTGTTAATAATATGCGTAATCATCATCTGGCTATTATCATTGCTTCAATCATTTTTAGCGCTGCACACATGGAGTTTTATAGCTTCTTGCCGAGAGTTGTCCTCGGAATGATTTTAGGTTACACATTTTATTACTCCGGAAATATAATTATTCCGATGATAATTCATTTTGTTAATAACGCTCTCTCTATTTCAACATATTATTATTACTTCAATTATATCAATAATGGTGAACCTTTTGATATGAACACGCCATCAGAATATACAAATGTTTACATAGCTCTTATTTCATTGTTTATCAGCATTTTTATTTTATATTTGATAAAAAAACAATCGGACAAAAATAAAATAATTCCGGAATCCGATATTTCTAATGAAGAAGGATAGAAAATTATCTTTATGAAATTTTAGATGCAAGTGAATTTAATAATAACAAAATTTAATTAAATGAGTGATTTTGAATTAAAAAACAAGATTAAAAATACCATAGTAATTGCTTCGGGTAAGGGCGGCGTAGGAAAATCTACCGTTGCCGTAAATCTTGCTGTTGCTCTTGCACAAAAGGGGTATAAAGTCGGACTGCTCGATGCCGACATATACGGGCCGTCTATTCCGATAATGCTCGGATTGAGCGATGCGGGTCCGCAAACTGTTGGCGATGAGGAAAAACAGATTTTTATTCCTTATGAAAAATACGGAGTTAAGATTTCTTCTATAGGATTTTATATTGAACCGGGGCAAGCTTTGATTTGGCGCGGTCCGATGGCCGCAAGCGTTTTTTCTCAATTATTGAATGACACCGATTGGGGAGAACTTGATTTTTTGATAATCGACTCGCCTCCCGGAACCGGAGATATTCAACTTACTCTTGTGCAAAGTACTTCGGTAACAGGTGCAATTATCGTTACAACTCCTCAACAAGTTGCCGTTGCGGATGCAAGGAAAGCTATAGCAATGTTCCGCAAACCGGAGATAAAAGTTCCTGTTCTTGGAATAGTTGAAAATATGTCTTGGTTTACTCCTGCCGAACTTCCCGAGAACAAATATTATCTCTTCGGAAAGGAAGGCGGAAAGAAAACCGCTGAAGAGTTTCATGTTGCTTTATTAGGACAAATTCCTTTAATTCAAAGTATATGTGAATGCGGCGATTCCGGAGAACCTTCGGCTAATATTGAGAACAAGCAATATCAAGAAATTTTCTCAAACATTGCAGATAAAATGATAGAAATGGTTGATGTACGGAATTCTGTTTTGAAACCTACGGAACCTGTAAAGATTGATTCGAATGCAAAGGGATGTGGCGGTAATTGACAATACTCCGGTAGTTCGATGATTAATTCAAATAAATAATTTCGTCTTATAGCAGCCTGAACATTTAATCATGTATTCTCTGAAAGTTATTAAGGTGTGTATCAAAACGAATGTCATTGAAAAATAATAAAATATTATCGACAATAAAGCATCCTTTAAATTGAAAATGTAATTTCGGATTAAGAAATCCGGAAATCAAAAAATAATAAAAACAAATTAAATCATATAAATCATGAACAAAGAAGAATTAACAAATAAGGTAAAAGAAATAATAGAACAATTAAGGCCTTATCTTCAAGCAGACGGCGGAGATATTGCTTTTGTTGAACTTACCGATGATCTTGTTGTTAAGGTACAATTACAGGGAGCATGCGGCTCTTGTCCTTATAGCAGAATGACTTTAAAAGACGGCGTTGAGAAAGCTGTTCAAAGAGTTATTCCGGAAATTAAGGCAGTAGAAGAGGCATAGTTTTTTCCTGATAAACGCCCTCGCGCGGATCAGCATTTTCTTCGAAAGTCAATTTTATACTTTCATAAACATAATTCATTGCCTGTTGAACAGCCGTGAACAAGTTATTGTTATGCAATAATGAACCGCAGACTACACTCGCAAAGGTATCGCCCGTACCGGGAAATTCAGCAGGAATATAATCGCAAGTTAAAAGCAACATTTTATTATCAGTCTTTGAATAAGCAAATACTTGTGTTTTGGTTTGATCTCCTTTTTCATCGAATTCCGGAACACCGGTAATTACAACCATTTTCGGTCCGAAATCAGATAAACGGTAAATAAAATTTTCAATTTCTTCTCTTGTAAAATCGTTTCGATATTCTTCTTCGAGTAAAAGACAAGCTTCTGTAAGATTGGGAGTTATAATATCGGCACACTTTACAAGCTCCTTCATACTGTTCACCATCAAAGTCGGCATTGAACTGTAAAGTTCTCCGCTATCGCCTAAAACCGGATCAACAATCTTTAACAAACCATCATGATCAAAATCATTAAACATTTGTTTCACAATATCACATTGTTCCGAAGAACCTAAAAACCCGCTGTAAATAGCATCGAACTTAAATCCCATCTTTTTCCAATGACTTAAGATCGGAACAATATGCTCCGTCATATCAACAATATAAGGATCAGGATAAGCAGTGCTGGTAGACAAAACTGCCGTAGGAACAGGACAAACATAAATTTCCATCGCCGAAAGCACGGGGATAACTACTGTGAGTGATGATCGGCCGTAACCGGAAATATCATGTAATGCCGCAACTTTTTTAATCATAATATTAATATTTTCTATCGGAAACTAATGTAATGACGCCTTTTCTGTTTTTACACATTTCCGGATTTAATTGATATTGAAGATATTTTATTTTCAATCCCTGCTCCAACCACATTTTTTCATAGAATGTTTGAATAGAGGCCACTTCAATATCGGGATATTCAGCATAAAGATCGGAAGTATTGAAAAGAAGCTTATGATTAGAGTTGTTCACAACTTCCAAAGAATAGTCATAAAAATCAGTATTATCAGTCTTTAAATGAACAATTCCCGATTCTTTCAAAAGATTAGAATATCTTTCATTAAACTGCGGCGATGTAAAGCGTTTCTTCGCTTTTGCTTTTTGCGGTTGCGGTTCGGGAAAAGTGATCCAAATTTCACTAACTTCATCTTTATCAAAACAATATTCAATAAGTTCAATTTGCATTCTGATAAAAGCAATATTATTCATTTTATTATCACAAGATGTTTTACAGCCACGCCACAGCCGTGCACCTTTTTGATCTATTCCTATAAAATTTTTATCAGGATATTTTTGTCCGAGGCCAACCGTATATTCGCCTTTCCCACAACCAAGTTCCAGAACAATAGGATTGTCATTCTTAAAATAATCCGAATGCCATTTTCCCTTAAAAGGAAACCCGTTGACTATTTCGCTGAAATACGGTTGAAACAAATTGGGAAAAGATTTATTTTCCTCAAATCTCTCAAGTTTGTTCATAGTATATGATTAGAAGTAATGAACCCAGGCCGACGCAATAATATTTTCCTTTGCATCTTTGAGAGTTGCATCTAGTTCTTCGATAGTCATTTCCGAAGATATTGTTACTCTGTATCTGTTACCGCTATGAATTATGGCCGCATTAGGATAACCTCTTTTTTGAAAGCGAAGTACTGCGTTTTTTGCACATTCATAATCAGGACAAGAAGCAACAATTACGAAAGGATGCGGTGCACCGGTGTTCATAATCAAAAAATCGGAATTTACATTGAGCGTTTTAACAGTTGCTGTAGTTATATTATCAATTATTTCTTCGGAAGGATTAGTTTCTTCTGTTGAAGTCGGAAAAACATCTCCGGTCGAATTACTTTCTTCAACAACGACTTTCTCTTCAATAAGCGGAATGTTTGTTTCAACTTCAACATTATTCTCCGTTAAATTCTCAGTAATTTCCACTTTAGGCGAATCCGGTTTAGATGAGGTTATCTCCGGTAATTTTTGTTTTGAAGGCATAATACTTGCCTGATAAAGATTTTGCAAACCATAATCGGCAGCAGTAAAGAGAATAAAACCGAGAGCAAAGATTGCCGCAACAGAAGCAGCATATTTTACAATTTTCCGCGGCGATAATTTGATTGTTTCTTTTTTCGAAATATTTTTTGCGTTTGCATTAACAGTCGGAAGTATAAAATTCGATAAGCCGAAACTATCCGCATCATAATTAACCTCAACAGCGGCTGTGAAAGATATTGATTTATCATCATTCATTTGAAAGAGCCCTAATTTCGGAAGATAAACCGGTTCAAAAACATCCAATTTATCTTTTACGGATTTCACGAAATTGTCAACTCTTTTTTTAGCTTCTTCATAAGAAATATTTTCCTTTTTGGATATGTGAGAAATAAGCACTCCATCGTCATTACAAAGAAGAGAATTAAAAGCAACTTCCTTGCGGGGCGGTTTAAAAACCGACAAATCTTCGTTAATTATTGCGTCTTTAGCATTGAGAATAAATCCACCGAGATTTACAACTACAACACAATCTACACTATAGAGCAAATTTGAAATATACTTTTCGACCTTCATAAAAGCAAATAAAATTTTCGCTAAGGTACGTAAAATTTTCGAAATGGAAGATTTTTTGTATCGGTATGCGATTGGGAAGAATTAGAAACAGATTGGAAATAAAATTGAAAATAAATCTATAAAATTTCAACTCAACTTTAAATTAATACTTCAGGGTTTAATCTTAATATTCAATTAAAAATATATCGTAAATTTTGTAAGTCCTTCCTCGGTTCTAAAATCAAATCTCAAATTATGATTGAATAAAACTTCCCGCACAAATAATAATCCTATACCTTGTCCGGTTGGTTTGGTTGTAAAAAACGGAGTAAACAATTTTTCCTTGATATCATCGGAAATGCCGGGGCCGTTATCAATTATTGCAATATAAGACGGTGATTCATTTGTTTCTATGATTATTTTTCCGTTTTCTTCTATTGCTTCGTAGGAATTTTTAATAATATTAACCAGAACCTGTTCAAATTGAACAACATCAATATTTACCAAGAAATTATCATCCGTATTGAGATTCAAAATCAGTTCAATATTCTTTTTCTTACATTCAAATTCGGTAAGAGCTTGTGCTGTTTTAGCCAGTTCGTTGATTTTTACAGGATTAGTAACAGGTAAAGGAATTTTCACTACTTGAGAAAAATTTTTGATAAAACTTCCCAAATGCGTACATCTTTCCGACGAGGCTTTGACTGCCGGCTGAATTTCATCCCAGAAATCTGTCTTATCTTCATTAATTGTATCTAAAATAACATTTAAAGTTGAACCGATAGCCCCTACAGAATTATTTACTTCGTGTGCCATCATTCTGATAATGTTTTCATAAGATTTTTTTTCTGTTTTTAGAATCTCGCGGGTTAATTCTTCAACAAGAATAAAAGGATGATAAAAACCCCTGTCTATAAAAGCGGTACGAATACATCGGAACATGGAGATTCCGGAATTTCGAATAATCACATCATCACCTTGGTTTAAACCCGCAAGCGATTTACATAATTCGGAATCAATATATTTGAGTTGCTTGCCCAAATAATCATTTTTACTTTCTAAGTCTAAAAGTTGAAGTCCGGCAGGATTTATACTTGTAACATTATCATCAAAATCAAGAATGATCACACCTTGCGGGGACGCTTGTAACAGCAAATCCAGAAACTGATTTTTCTCTCTAACACTCAAGCGTTCTGTACGCAACTGTTCCATCATTTTATTAAAAACCAGAATTAACTTATTAGCTTCACTATTTGAAATCGGTCGTAACGAAGTTGAAAAATCCTGTTCCTTAATAAATTCTATTCCCGACAAAATTATCTGATACGGTCTTATCAATCGAATATACAGAACAATAAAAAGAACTATCGCAAGAATTGTAATTCCTTCGGTAATTAGAAAAAATTTTACATTTGTCTGATAAAAAACTATTCCTAAAGCAATAAGGCTGCCGAAAACGATGAAGGCGAGGAGCCAGAAAAGAAGTTTAGATTTCATTATTAAAAATGGATAAAGTGTATCAAATTAGATAAAATAGATGAAATAGAGTAAAAATAGATAAAGTCGATAAAATGGGTAAAGTGAGTATCATTACTTATTATTGGATAGTTTCTTTATTTCCTTTACGTTCATATCCTTCGGCAATGTTTGATTGTATAGAGATTGCCGATCGACATATTTGATTTTTTAAACCCAAATCATTGCGGTTATTTAGTAAAAGATATACGTCTTTACATATAGTCATACTATCCTTCCAAATTTCCAAATCCTCAAAATTTAAATACTTTGTCATATCATTCAATATTATTTACCCCATCCAAACAATAAATCACCCACTTTATCGATTTTATCTAATTCATCTATACTGTCCGCTTTATTAATTCCCAGATTAGTAACTAATTCTATATTTCTCAAGCCTTCTATAAAGCGATTGTCTCGATAAGCCCAGTGCAGCGGCGACTTTTGCAATATTATTGTTATGACTTTCCATAGCTTTGATTATCATTTCTCTTTCAACCTCATCTAAGGGAGAGATGCTTTTATCGGAATTGAATTTATTGCCGGATAGGTCGATATATTGGTTCTTAAAATCAAGATCGGTGATTACAGATTTATTTGAAACGAGAATTGTTCTTTCGACGAGGTTTTTTAACTCGCGTATGTTTCCGGGAAACGGCAGTTTTAGTAAAAAATTTATAGCATCGGAAGATATTTCAATGTTTGAAAGGTTGTTGACAGACATTTGTTTTTTTACAAAATAATCTACCAATGCCGGAATATCTTCAGTGCGTTCTCTCAATGGCGGAACTTTAAGAGTTATCAAATTTATCCTGTAAAACAGATCTTCTCTGAATGTACCTTTAGTAATCATTTCGGGAAGATCTTGATTTGTAGCACTGATAACTCTGACATCAACTTGTTTTGGTTTGCTGTCGCCGAGAACTTCAAAGCTATGATCTTGTAAAACTCTTAAAAGTTTAACTTGACTTGATAAATCGAGATCGCCTATTTCATCAAGAAAAATTGTACCGCCGTCGGCAATTTCGAATCTTCCTTTTCTATCGTATTGTGCATCAGTGAAAGCGCCTTTTTTATGTCCGAACATCTCACTTTCAAACAACGATTGTGAAATTCCACCCAGATTAACCTTTACATAAGGTTTGCTAATTCTATTGCTGTTGAGATAAATAGCTTCGGCTATTAATTCTTTTCCGGTTCCGCTTTCGCCGGTGATTAATACTGAAGCATTGGTTTTGGAAATATTTTTTATTACATCAAATATTTTCAACAGCGCCGGCGATTTTCCAATAATATTATTATAATTAAAATTATCCTGTTTTGAAGATTCTTCTGTTTTATTATTAAGTTGAATTGCCGTTTGAATTGTATTTAGCAATGAAATATTGTTCCAAGGTTTTGTTAAAAAATCAAAGGCGCCGGCTTTCATTCCTCTAACGGCAAGGCTTATGGATCCCCACGCAGTAATAAGAATAACCGGAACATCCGGAACAAAGATTTTGACTTGCTTCAATAAAGTTAAACCTTCCTCTCCACTCACGCCCTGTGAATAATTCATATCCATCAAAATAAGATCGGGATGATTATTTCGTACGAAATCTATAGCTTCAGTAGGATTTGCCACTGCAACAATATCATATCCCGCACGCTTTAAGACTAAACTCAAAGACGATCTTACGGCAGCGTCATCGTCACAAATCAATATCATAGTTTTTTCGAAATTAGCTTACAAATATAGGGAAAAAGGATGAAATAATAAAGCGATAAAATAGATAAAGTCTTTGTTACTTTGATACCGATTCATTTCTCTTTTAATTAAGTTATTCATATTGTAAGAATTACAGAATTTAATAATTCACATATTTAATTAATAGACAATCGACAGTCTGAAATTGATAATATTTTTTATCAATTTAATCGGTTTTATTAATTTATCAGTACCCCCTATCTCAATTCACAAAGGCATCATAATTAATTGTCAATTCGCTGTTATTCACAAAATCATACAAAGTCAAACTTCTAATTTGATAATAATATGACCATAAAAGGAACATTTGTTCCATATAATTTCTTTTGGCTTCGTCTTTGGAAACCTGAGCATCATTTAAATTCAAAACATCTATTTTACCCAAAATAAAAGTTTCGATGGATGTCTGATAACGCTGCTGTGCAATTTCATCCGTTTCTTTTGCCAATGACAATTGTTTAGATTGATTGTTGAAGTTTTGAACAATAAGAAATATATTCTGATTGAAATCGATTTTTTCTTTTTCAATTCTTGATATTACAACTTCGCGATTTGCTTCGGCAATTTTTACTTTTCCCTTGCTTTTTCCCCAATCAATTATTGGCGTTCTGATTCCAAGATTGATAATCTGGTTATCTCGCCAGTTTTCAACATTATAGGTTTCCGAAAGAAGCGCATCTTGATTAGACATTCCAAAAGAAAGAAACAGACTTGCATTCCATCTGTCGGATTTAGCCTGACTAACATTTTGCGACGCTTCCAACATTCGTCTTTGAATGTTTTGAGTAAATGAGTTGTTGCTATGAGCCATTTCCAAAACGTCTGAATAATGTAAAAGTGGAATTTCCCGAGCGAACAAATCCGGAATAACCGGCAAAAGAATAACAGCTTCACTTATTCCGAGATATGAACGGAGTTGAAACATTCTGTTGTCAAAAGAAGCTTTAGCGTCTGTCATATAAGATTCTGCTTTCAAAAGTGAAACTTTCAATTGAAGCATATCAGTTTCGGAAATCTGGCCGATTTTTCTTTTTGCTTCTGCAATGCTATATATCTTCTGTGAATTTTTAAGATTTTGTTCTGCAATTTCCAAATTAATTTGACCTAGCAAAAAATTAAAATAATACTGAATTGCAATATGAGATACATCTTCCAAGTCGGCAATAAGTTTTTGCTCTGCTTCTTTATATTTCATTGTCTCAATTTTTCTAAGCCACCGCAGATGATTGTAACCGGACAATGGTTGTTCCAAAGTTACAGAAAAAGGCACAGCCATAAAATCCTTTGAACCATTTTCACCATATTGCCGCAAGCGCTCCAAACTGCTTTCCATTGAAATTACGCCGCCGGTAAAAGGAATATTCTGAGAGATCGACAAACCGGCATCTAAAATACTATAATCAGTTTTAACAAAAGTGTACGAACCGTCTTCACTCTGGTAAGAATTATAAGATTTTGAATAGTACGGTAAAGTTGCATCAACAGAAATTTCAGGAAGCATTTGTGCTTTATATGTACGGTATTCCCAATAACTCGACTTATATTCGTTCTTTGCCACTACTGCATCAACGGAATTAGTGATGCTACGCGAAATTGCATCATTTAGGGAGATGATGAGAGTGTCTTGGCAATGAAGAATGGAGAATGGAGAGTTAAAAATGGAAAATAATAATATTAAAAATACATGTTTCAACGGAAGTAATAAGGCATCCGCAATATATACCATCTTACTGTAATGCTTTGATTTATTCATTTTATCAACTTTATCAGTTTTATCCAGATTACCACGTCGCTTAGCTCCTTGCAATGACGTGATTCTCGCAATTGCTCCATCATTTTTCATTTTCAATTCTTAATTTTTAACTATTAATTATCCCGGAGCGCTTCTACGGGGTTAATTTCCGAAGCTCGCTTAGCGGGATACCAAACCGAGAGAATAGCAACTAATGCCATAATTGCAAATGTTACAATATAATTTGTGAGATATACTCCGAAGCCGGTAATACCTACTATCGGAAAACCAAGCTCTTCTAAGATTCCTGATAATATTTCATTGATGTTTATACATAATAAAAATCCTATTATACTTGCTAAGAAGATCAACAAAATAGTTTCCGCTATGAATAATGTTTGAACTGATCTTTTGGAAGCGCCTAAAGCCATACGTAAACCAATATCGGCACGGCGCGATTGTATTCTAAGCCAAAATGTACCCATTATGCATAAAACAATATTAACAATTAAGAATGCCGAAAAAGCGAAAATACTTTTAAATTCATCATCATATTCTCCAAACTCAAAATATCCCTTGCGTTTGTCGGACATTGGAGTTATTGATGCCATAAAATACGGTTCGACATCAAGCTGGCTCTCCATTTCCTCAAAAAACTTATTAATAAAGTTATTGTCGGCTTCCGGTTTTACCCTTATACAAAATTCTCTATTATAATATGAACTTGATAAGACAAAATGGTCTTTTCTCAAACAATGATAAACAATCAGCTGATAATCTTCCAATTCCATTCTTTTTGCTCTTTCGGCAACCCCAATAACCTTATGTTTTATATCTCTTTTGTAGCTTTCAATGGTATCAATCTGTAGCGGATTAACATCGGCAAAGAGATTATCCGTTCCTGCGCTAATGATAACACTTTTATCATCATTTAATTCATAATCAAAAACTCTTCCTTTCAATAATTTTATTTGGAACACATCGAAAAACTCAGGCGTCACAAACTTGTATTGTCCGCATGCACGAATAGAATCTACAAAATAACAAGTTCCCCAAGATGATTGACAATACGGTGCAGCAACTAACGATATACTTGCGTATTCAACAGACGGATGATTTTTAATTCTATCCAAGATAGTCCATAGCGACTCATAAGCTTTCTCCCTATATTCTTCGTCATCAAATATTTCAAAGTCGGCATCTTCATCCTCATTCCAAACATCAATCATATAAGTATGTTCGATATTAAATCCTTTAGGTTCCATCAATCTTTTCATAGAAAAAATCAGTGTATCGCAGCAGAACCACAGAATAGTAAATGCCAATATCAATTCTAAAAGTATCCAGAGATTTACTTTCTTTTCCTTCCAAATTATTTTAAAAAGTTGTGATATCATAAGTAATTATTTATTTTTTATTAAATTTAGGTCTTATGGAGCCAACATGATAGTAATTACATTCACTTGGATGACAAATCCGCCATGTTGGATTCATAATTTTATTCATTGTGGTTTAATGATGAGACTATATTCATTTTAGCAGCTTTATAAGCTGGGACAATGGTTGAAATGAGATTCAGCAGTACACACACAATAAAAACATAGAGAAAGATTGAAGGCATAACAAATGCCGTTAATGGTAATGTATCTCCTGCACCGGCATTCAACAGCCAATCTTTGAGCCATATAACAACAAAATACGACAATATAAGTCCGATAATTCCACCTAATAGCGATGTAAGAAGATTTTCATACAAAATCTGATTCAGTATTACTCTATTCTTAGCACCGAAAGCTTTGCGAATGCCGATTTCTTCCGTTCGTCTTTTCACTCTTGAGATACTAAAACTCGAAAGATTTATTGCAGGAATAATCAGCAAAATAGCAATAATCAGAATCCTTCTAATAAAATCCAGAAAAGGATCGGGGTCTATATTACTGAATTGTGCCAACATTTGAGTACGATGATTATAAGGTCCTTTAAATGTCAAATTCCATTCGCTATCAGTTGCATTATATTTTTGTTCGGCATTTCTAACCTCTTTTTCAAGTTCGGAAGCCATTTTCCTGTCCTCAACCAAATAAATTATATGATAGGGCCAATCTTCATAAGAAGGTGATGCGGTATAAGGCATCAATATTTCAGCCGATGTAAATTCAAAAGCACGGGAAACATCTTTCACAACACCAATTACCTCATAGGGTTGTTTAAAAATATAAACCGTTTTATGTAACGCTGATTCCTTACCAAATAACTTTTTAGCAAGTTTATCTGTAAGAATAACTTTCTTAATTCCGTCATCAAATTCAACTTGAGTAAATGGTCTGCCTTCGAGAAAAGTATATGACATTACTTTCCAAAAATTTGCATCACAGCATAAAATCGGCTCATAAAATCTTTTGTCATTATCTTTTGCTTTGATAATAAACACTTCATCCGGTTCTGCAGGGACAAACATGGTTGAAATATCATAAGATTTAACTTCCGAAAGATAATTTTTACAAATATCATAGCTTAACCAACCACTCATCGTATTGGTACCGTCTTTCTGTTTCATGTATTGATATTTGACATACCAACTTTTATCTCTGTTAACCTCCGGGGCTAAATTATTACTTTTGATCTGGTCAACTACAATTATTACCATAACCATCATTATAGCAAGAGCAGTTCCCACAATTGTGATTATGCTGATGAACTTATTTTGTTTAAGCATTTGAAAAGCTTGTTTGAAATATACTTTATACATAGTTAAGAGTTAAGAATGAAATTAGTGATAAGCGACAAGTATGTTTATGAATCTTTATTGTAAGTAGTGCAATGACATGATAATAGATAGACACAATAACAAAGTTTACAGAATTTACATATTTTGATTTTTTAGTTTTCATATTTTTTAATTTTTAATTATCCCAGCCGGTGGAATATCCGATGCTTTCTTAGCAGGATACGAAACGGAAATGCAGACAATTATAAATAAGAATAACAAGGTTAATCCGCTATTAATCCAATACTGAATTGGCGGCATGGGCTCGTAATATTTATATCTGATATTTCTAGCTTGCGGAATGCCTAAATCATATAGTATGTCCATTAGAGTTATGTTAAAACACAAAATAAACCCAAGGCATGACGCAATAAGAAGCAATACCATTGCTTCTTGAAAAAACATTGATTGTATTGAAAACTTAGATGCTCCCACTGCACGACGTAAACCAATATTTTTTCTATTAATGTCTATTTTCAACCAAAATGTTCCTAAAACACCTAAAAACACATTGAAAATCAGGAATAAAGATATCACAAGCATAGAATTTCGCTCATTTACCTGTTTAGCTGTTTTAATATTATCATCTTGAATTGTTTCCACATCCGTAATACCGGAAAGATAAAACGGCTCAATAGATATTTGATCATACATATCATTTACAAATTTATCCGGGAAATCATTACCTGCGTTAGAACTAACTCTTATATATATAATTGATGTTTCAATAAGAGCTTTATCATTTTTAGACAAAGGATGATAAACATAACTTGAATAGTAATTGTAACTCTTATCCTTGTTTTTTTCAACTACGCCAACCACATTATACTCATTAGAAATATCTTGGGATATACCGGGTTTCTTCCCTAATATTTTTTCAACTTTTTCAGCTGTTTTCTTACCAAACTCATCTTTATAGTTTCCGCTAATGATAACATTTCTACTATCAAAGGCGTCTTCCTCGTTAAAAAATCTACCATTAATTAAATTCAACTTAAATACATCAAAATATTCCGAAGTAACAATCATTTGCGTTATCTCTCCCCTATGTACGCTAACAGAATCAACCATATAATGTATATCTTCGTAACCTTTTCTTGAAATGCTTATCGCTTCAACACCAGAATAAGATTTAATTCTGTCGTAAATAGTCCATAAATCTTCCAACATTAGCTCAGCTTTTTCTTTGTCATAATCCAAAAAGGCTTCCGGTTTTACTTTTACTCGCACTTGGTAAACATTACTAATATCTTTACCCAATGGTTCATTGATTCTTTTTGCGATAAAATATAGATAATCGGCACAAAACCAAAGTACAGTAAATCCAATCATTAATTCAAAAAAAAGCCAAGCATTAGGTTTACGCTCTTTCCAAATTATTTTCAATATTTGTTTAAACATAATTAATCTTCATTTTGGTTTATCGACTCAACAATCACTATTTTAGAAGCCTTATATGCCGGAACGAAAGCCGACAACAAGTTGAAAATAATACATATTACAAATACGGCTATAAAAACGGGTATAGAAATCAGGCTTTGTATAGGAATTGTTTCCATGCCGGTCATACCTTCTAATTGCCAATACTCTAAACCCATTAGCCAATCTTTCAGTAATATTACCATGAAATACGAAAGTATCAATCCGATAACTCCACCTATTAAGGAACATAAAAAATTCTCAGTCAAAACTTGCAACAAAATTTTGTTTTTAGTTGCGCCGAAAGCTCTTCTGATTCCTATTTCCTCATATCTTTTTCGGATTTGTGATATATTGAAATTAGAAAGATTTATTGCCGGTACCAACAATAAAATTATAAACATAATAATTGTTCTTCGATTTGCTTTATTGACAGTTTTATTTATATCCCATTCACCGGCAGCATAAACATTATCTCTGTGATTATGCGGTCCTTCAAAATCAATTTCCCATTCATCATTTTCCAGATTATATTTTCTTACAATATTATCTAACTCTTCTATTATTAATGGAAAGTCTTTCTTATGTTTTGTAAGAAATAAAATATCATAATCTTCTTCTTCATAAAAATCGTTTGAGATATAGGGTATCCAGATATCAGCATAGGCAGTTGTAAAAGTTGGAATTACATTTTTTACCACGCCAATTATTTTATGTGGCGTTGCCTCTATCTCCAGGGTTTCGCCAATAGCATTCTTACCGTCAAACAATTTATTTACAACATTTTCAGAAATCACAACATACTGCATTCCTGCATCAAACTCTGCCTCATTAAAAAAAGTCCCTTCAATAAAATCCAAAGAAACTACCTTCCAATAATTTGCGTCAACCAAACGCGTAACAGCACTTATGTATTCTTTCGATTTATCACTTTTTATCACAAACCTGTCATAATACATCGCGGTAATTAATTCCGGAGTTTCCATTTGAGATATGTAATCTTTATAAATATTATATTCTACCGGCGAACCGTAAGTCCATAAAGTTTCTTTATCATGTTTACTCATCAGTGTCAAATAAAGCGATTTATCTCTGTTCGGTTCCGGTACAATATTCACAATTTTAACTTGTTCCGTCAAGATAATAACCATAATCATCATTATTGCCAATGCGGTTCCAACAATAGAAATAATACTGATGAGTTTGTTTTGTCGCAAAAGCTGAAAGGCTTGTTTGAAATATACTTTGAACATAGTTAAGAGTTATTTTATCGGCTTTATCGGTTTTTCCATTTTTAATTTTTTATTCTCAATTATTCAATCCGTCTTCCATCAAAAAACCTTATTATTCTCTTCGTGGTTTTGGCGATATGTTCATCATGGGTAACCATGACGATTGTTGCGCCTTCTCTATTTAGTTCGTGGAGCAGTTCGATAATTTCCGAACCCATTTTACTATCCAAGTTTCCCGTAGGTTCATCGGCAAGGATTATTTTCGGATTGCCGATTAATGCTCTGGCGATAGCAACTCTCTGACTTTGCCCGCCGGAAAGTTGAGACGGAAAATGATGCATCCGATGTGATAATCCTACACGTGCCAGAACTTCTTTGGCTTTTTCGGTACGATTTCTTACATGTTTACGATAAAGTAAGGGAAGCTCAACATTATCAAGAATATTTAAGGAATTAACGAGATGAAAACTTTGAAATACGAATCCCAATGTTTTATTACGAAACTCCGCCAATTCGGCATCCTTCATATTATCGGTAATGGTATCATTGATGCAAACCTTTCCGGATGTCGGTTCATCGAGCAATCCGGTGATGTTCAACAAAGTACTTTTCCCGCATCCTGAAGGACCCATAATTGAGATAAACTCGCCCGCATCAACTTCAAGATTAACATTCTCTAATGCTAATGTTTCTACTTCTTTTGTCCGGTAGATCTTTGAAATACTTTCTAATTTGATAATAGACATAATATTTTATTTATTTGTTACTACTTAGGTTGTTTTGTTGTTAAAAAATAAGGTTATTTATATTTTATCAGTTTTATCCATTTTATCATTCTTAATTTTTAACTTTCACCGTTTGTTTGTTTTTATAATTATTCATATCCGATATTATAATATGTTCGCCTTCACTTAGGCCGTTGATAACTTCGACATACTCGAAACTACACTCTCCGAGATTAACTTTTCGTTTTTCGGCAACATTTCCATTTATAATCCACATATCATAAACTCCCTTCCCTACATAATACGAACCGTTAGGAATCCTTAATACATCTTCCTTAATGCCGTAGTTAACATAGACATCGGTTTTTAATCCGCTTCGTAGCTTGGGGTTTCCGGCATCATTTAAAATAACTGCAAAAGATATTGTTCCGTTTTTAACCGAAGGAGTTATATTAACGGCAGTTCCTTCGAGCAAGAGCAATCCGGTTTTTACAAATACTTTCGATCCTACACTTATTTTATCGGCATAGCTTCCCGGAATTTCCGCATCAATTTTAAAGCGACTAAGATCCGAAACGATAGCGACCTGCTCACCGACATTCACTTGCGATCCGATATTATTATTGACAAAAGTCAGCGTGGCATTTTGCGGAGATAAGATTCGAGAATCTTTCAACAATCTTTCGCTTTCAGTAAGAGATTTTTCGAAAATACTGAGCTCGAGTTGTTGTACCCTTAATTCGGCTTCAGTATTTGCTTTCTGATTTTCAATTTGTTGTTTTAATTGTTCGAATTCCAACTTAGCAACTTCATAACTTAAAGATGCTTGTCTCACTTTATCCATAGTACTGGCACCGATGCTGTCCAAATACTTTTCATTTTGCAACTCCGTATATAATTGGCGCAATTGCATTTCCTTTACATTTTGTTGCATTTTCAATTCCGACAACAGGTTATCGGAATTAAGTTTATATTGCGCAAGTTTACTTCTTTTTATTTCTCTTTCATCCAACTTCTGATTAAAGTCCGTTTCAACCGAAGACAGTTCCAAAAGTAATATAGGTTCGCCAACACTAAGCAAATCGCCGGGATTTTTATAAACCTCTAAAATTCTCGAATTTATCGGCGATACAATAATCTCTTCGATAAGCGGAATAACCTTTCCTGTAGCATTAACAGTAATTTCAATATTTCCCTTATCAACTTCCTTTACAATAATATTTTTCATTGAAACAGAGCCTTGCATCAGTTTCATTAATATGATGAAAGCAACTACAACGGCAATAATTATAGAAGAATATTTCAGTATTTTCTTGGTATTTTCTCTTTGTTTTTCTTTTTTAGAAATAATTCTATCCATATTAAAAAAATTTGACAAAGGGAAAACAAACTTTATGCCGAAAGCATAAACCGCTCATTGACAGCAATAAACTTATTTATAAACTGTCCGGTTTCGGACAAATTGTACGGAAATGAAAGGAAAAAGGAGAAGAGAGAAAAAGATATTCTCGAAGATAAAATCTATAAAATCGAATAAAAGTCAAAACTTTTACAATTAAACTTCCACATATCTATTCTTCATTAGCCTTAATTCGTTTATTCATAATTGATAAGTTCCAATTATATTTTTTATAAAAAATGAATATTATTATTATCCAAATAATAATCTCTTCAAGGTAACTTAATGGAATGTTAATACTTTGCATATTAAAAAGAGCCGGAGAAGCTAATGTTGATTCATCAAATGTAACTATTGTAGATGCAAAGAAATTATTAGCTGTGTGAATACCAATTGCCAATTCAATACCATCATCTAAAACAGAAATTAGTCCTAACATAAGTCCGAAAATAACATAATTTGGCATCATTATCCAAAATCCATACTCTGTAACTTCATTATTTCCTAAATGCATTAAGCCGAAGATTACACCCGGGATAATTACTGCCAACCACCTGTTTTTAGTCCATGCAGCAACGCCTTGAGTAAGATACCCCCTGAACAAAAACTCTTCACAAGTAGCTTGTATAGGAATAAAAATAGCGGAAATGATAAATAAAGGAATAAAAGTTTTTATATCGAAATGAAATACAAAATTATCCGGATTAATTGCATAAGAAATTCCATAATCGATTAAAAATAATAAAAACCAGATTCCGAAAGCAAAGAAAGCGCGATTCCATCTAACTTTTTTTGTTCCGTTTACTGTTTCGGCAAAAGAACGGGAATGCAATAATTTTATAAATAAAATACTGCCAAAAAGAGCAAATACAAAGGGAATAAGCATTATCAACAAACCCATATTCTGAGAAACACCAAGTATTGAGAAATCAAGACTTACCATAAATTCCTGAATAATCTCGGGAGTAAATGAATACCTCTTATTCAAAATTAAAAGTATAGGCATCATACCTACAACACTTACAATAAAGAAACCAATTGCAACTACAATATATTTCCAAAATGCATTACTTTTATCTAAGGCTCTTTCTAAGAAATTCATAATCACTATTCTAAATTATTATATATATTTTTTATGTTTTATTTTTCGAATCAATAATAATAGTAACAGGGCCATCATTGATTAGGAAAACTTTCATATCCGCACCGAATATCCCTGTTTGTACGGGCTTAGAAAGTTGACTTTCCAGAAGTTTGGTAAATTCATCGTAAAGCGGTATTGCTATTTCCGGATTTGCTGCATAGATATATGACGGGCGATTTCCTTTCTTTGTAGATGCATGAAGTGTAAATTGACTAATCAATAAAATTTCTCCGTCAATATCTCCGACTGATAAATTCATTACATTATTTTCATCGGGAAAGATTCTTAGGCGAGTTATCTTTCCTGCCATCCATTCTAAATCTTCTCTATTATCCTCATTTTCAAATCCGACAAGAATCATCAATCCGGTTTTTATTGCGCCGAATATTTTTCCTTCAATTGTCACATTCGCCTCACTAACCCTTTGTATTACAACTTTCATATTTAATCGTAATTATTCTTATTAAGGTAATCATCTGATATAATACTCAAATAACTATTGTATCTTTCCTCCGGTATCAAACCTTCTTCGACTGCTTCTTTAACCGCACATCCCGGTTCATTGGTATGAGTACAATTATTAAACCTGCATTCGTGTTGAAATTTTCGTATTTCAGGAAATCTTTCGGCAATTTCAATTTTATCCATATCGGCAAGCCCGAATTCCTTAATACCCGGAGTATCTATAATATAACCGCCTATCGGCAGTTTATACATAGTTGCAAAAGTTGTAGTATGTTTTCCTTTTTCATGGTATTGAGAAATATCTCCGATTTTAATATCCGATTCGGGTATGATAGTATTAATAAGTGCCGATTTTCCTACACCAGAGTGCCCGGTAATCAAACTCACTTTATCTTTCAATAAATTTCTAAATTCTTCTAAACCTATATTTTTAACGGCGGAAGTAACAATAACCTTATAACCGGCATTTTCATAAATATACATCAACTCTGCAAGGCGTTCCAAATCATTATCATCATACAAATCAAGTTTATTAAAAACAATAACCGATGGTATATGATAAGCTTCGGCAGTTGTAAGAATTCTGTCTATAAATCCTGTTGATGTCCGCGGTTGCTTAATTGTTGCTATAATTATACAATAATCTATATTTGCAGCAATAATTTGTTCTGATTTAGAAAGGTTTGTAGATTTTCTTATGATATAATTATTTCTCGGAAATATTTTTGTAATAATACCAACATTATCATTATCAACAAAATCAAATTGCACCTTATCTCCTACTGCAACCGGATTGGTAGTTTTTATTCCTGAGGTTTTAAACTTTCCCTTAATTTTACAGTTAACTATGTTTCCCGAAGGAGTTTCGACCAGATACCAACTTCCGGTAGATTTAATAACTATACCTTCATTATTCATAATTAGAATGTGAGATTCAATCCTAAACTCGGTAATATCGGTAATTGATCTACACGTTCACCTGTAAGCCTGTCAACATAAAAAACATTAGCTCTATTATAAACATTTGTAACGCTTATTGAAACAGCTAATTTCACATTTTTACCCAAGAAAAAGGTTTTTTTGGCATCAATATCTAATCTATGGTATTGAGGTAATTTGCCCGCATTTATTTTCTCATCATAAATAATTCCTATTTCGCCATTGCCGGTCAGATAGTTGTAATAAATATCATCAATCATAAGCATTTCATAATATCCTGCCGAAAGGGTAAACGGGAATCCGCTGCCGTAATTCCATCTGATACTAAAATCCCAATCATATTTTTTTCCGGCCGAATATGTTGCAAGAATATTTACATTATGTCTTCTGTCATAGTGCGTTGGATAAGTTTGCTGTTCATCATATCTATCAACAAAACCCAAAGAATATACTGCCCAAAGATAAATTCTCTTGTATTCATATTTAGCAGATATATCAAATCCCTTAGCAGTACCCGATTCAATTATATAATTTTGTCTCAGACGTTCGGGTTTATCGGCAAATTCAGGAGTATTATTATATACTTTATCCCTATTGATATTAGTAAGTTGCGAGAAATTTTTAAAATAACCTTCTATATTTATTGTAAGATGATTTATCGGGTCATATTCCACACCTAAAACAACATGTTGGGCCTTTTGCAAATCGCTGGTAACCTCTTTGCCGTTAAATTTGCTTGGGATATCAGTCGGCGTAGATAAAAATCCGTAAAACAAATTTACGACATCTCTATCAGAAGAAGCACTCATAAGATTCTGGGAGTATAATCCTGCCGATGCTTTGATTCTCCATTTACTATTGATATTATATTTCACAGCCAGACGGGGTTCCGGACTAAATTCACCGTAAGAAGCATAATAATAAAATCTAAATCCGGGTTCAATGACCCAATTACCGGGAGAAAAACGACCGGTTATAAAACCGCCTATCTCGGTTGAGAAATCCTCAGTCGATGTTGTCACATTATTAGATCGTCTGAATTCGTAATGCGTATCTTGGCCTGTCACATCCAATCCGTATTTTAATTGATGTTTACCATAAAAATACGTCATTGAAAGGTTAATATTAAAACCTCCTATTTTACTATAGCGCGGCAAACTATCTAAAGTATTCATACTGCTGCTATATTCCGAATAAGATATACCACCTTCAAGTAGAGCCGTAGTTTTTCCGGGAATAATAACAAAATTCATTCCGGCTCCATAAGAATCCCAATCATAACTAGCTACACCTCTGTAATTATCAACTTTATCATCGTATCTAAAACCAAAAAAATTGATTTTACTTCCGTTATCTAATCCTAAAGATAATTTTCCATATAAATCCAAAAATGAGAAAGGCAAACCTGAATCATCAGCGCAAGCATACTTATAAAAAACTTCATCAGTATAATTTAAATAAGAAGTTTTTGCCGACAAGATATAGGTAAGTGAAACAGGACTATTATCCTTAGCTTTAACAATAGGACCTTCCAACATAACTTTTGCTCCGAACGTACTTGCTTCAACACTACCGCTATGGCGTCTTTTATTTCCATCACGAGTTCTAATATCCATAACCGAAGATATTCTACCTCCATACTCGGCACCGAAACCGCCGGAATAAACATCAATGTTTCTAATAATATCCGTATCGAAAACAGAAAATAAACCTATAGAATGAAAGGGGTTATAAATAACCATCCCGTCCATTAACACTTTATTTTGAACCGGAGAACCGCCGCGAATATATAATTGTCCACCTTGGTCGCCAGTGAAAATAACTCCGGGTAAAACTTGTAAATATTGAGCTAAATCCGCTTGCCCGCCAATAGTTGGAATTTTTTCAATTTGTTTTGGAGTAACATTAACAACAGCAGTTTTTACTTCAGTTCTACGTGTTTGTACTTCAGCCGAGACTTGAAATGCTTCTAATTCATAAATAGTTTCTTTTACATAAAGTTTTGTATCCTTAAATTCTCCTGCCTTAAGTTTTATATCCATTCTTAAACTATCGTAACCTATAGAAGTAATCATAAGAGTATAATCTCCCGGCGGAACATTAGATATAATAAAATAGCCGTTGAGGTCAGTAGCAGCACCAAGTGTAGTTTTATGTAAATAAACATTTGTGAAAATAACCGGCTCACCGGTTGTTTCTTCATAAACAAACCCTCTAACCGTTGCATTTTGGGAAACAAGAATATTTATTAAGGAAAAAAACAGGGTAAAAAGTATTAAAAGCCTGACTTTATACATAAATTTAACATTTTATAACTTGCAAAGATAACATATTCTTTGATAAAAAGAAATTGAGAGTAGAGTTTTTATTTTAATATTCGACGAACATGAAAGTAGAAAATAAAAATGAAAAAGCGTCACAAAATTCAGATTACTCTAAATTAGGGACGCTTTTCAACAATATGAATATGAAAGTTATTATTTTACCGCTATAGCTTCAATTTCAACTAAAACACCCAGCGGTAATTTTACTACTCCGTAAGCTGCTCTCGCAGGCGGTTCTTTTGTAAAGTATTGTGCATAAACGGTATTAAATGCTTGGAAATTTTCCATATCGCTTAACAAGCAAGTACATTTTACTACATGGTCTAAAGTATAACCTGCTGCGGATAATATTGCAATGAGATTATCCAGAACCTGTTTAGTTTGCTCAACAATATCTCCTGGAATTGAACCGTCAATTGGATTAACGGGTATTTGTCCCGAAACGAACAACATGTTATTTACTTCTACAGCCTGACTGTAAGGACCGATAGCTTTAGGTGCACTTGTAGTGTTTATGACCTTTTTCATCTTTATTTCTTGCCTTCAATTACCATCTTACCTTTGTAGTATAAATCACCGTCAACCATATATGCTCTATGATATTGGTGTACTTCGCCGGTAGTTTTACATACTGCTAATTGTGGTACTTCTGCATGATGATGAGATCTTCTTTTATCTCTTCTTGCTGAAGAGACCTTTCTCTTGGGATGTGCCATATCTTTATTTCTTTATATATTAATACTTTACTAATTTTTCAATTTATTTAATGCTTCCCAACGCGGGTCTATTTTTTCTTCATTATTAGAAGTTAAATAAGCCAATTGAGTTGCATTACAAGTGCTTTCGCCGTTTTCATTACTAGGATGAATTTTTTTCATCGGAAGACTTAAAACAATAATATCAAAAATATGATTAGACAAATTTATTTCAATATCATCTTTTGAGATATGAATTATATTATCATTATCGGAATCATTATTATTTTCACCTTCTTTTATGAAAAGTGTTTCGTTTGAATCTATCGGAATTGTTAAAGAATCTAAGCATCTGTCGCATTCAACTTCAACCGAGCCTTTAATATTCATAATTAGAGTCAAAATCCCTACATCCTTAATTAAATCAATTTTAATTTTTAAGTTACAATTGATAAAATCATAATAATCAAACTTTTCAAAGAACTCTTTATCTATTTCGAAATCAAAACTATGACTTCCAATATCAAGATCGTTAAATCGTATAATAATTTCTTCACTCATATCGGTAAGTCATAATTAGAATCGGGTTGCAAAGATAATATTATTTTTTAATTTATCAAGACAGATTAGTTAAAAAATTCAATCGACTTTTTAATAATTGTAATAGCCTCTCTAAGTTGCTCTTCAGTAATAACCAAAGGGGGAGCGAAACGGATAATATGTTGGTGAGTCGGTTTCGCCAAAACGCCGTTTTCAGCCATTTTCACACAAACATCCCATGCTTCTTTTCCGTTTTTCGGTTTAATGATAATTGCATTCAACAAACCTTTACCACGAACAAGTTCAATCATATCAGATTTGAAATTTCTCATTTCATCTCTAAATATTTTTCCAAGATATTCGGCGCGTTCAGCAAGTTTTTCATCTTTAACAACTTCCAAAGCAGCGGTAGCAACTTTACATGCAACCGGATTTCCTCCGAAAGTAGAACCATGTTCACCGGGTTTAATACAAAGCATAATATCATCATCTGCTAAAACAGCAGATACCGGCATTGCTCCGCCTGAAAGCGCTTTACCTAAAATAAGAACATCAGGACGAACATTTTCATGGTCACAAGCTAAAAGTTTACCTGTTCTTGCAATACCTGTTTGAACTTCATCGGCAATAAAAAGAACATTATGTTTTTTACAAAGGTCATAAGCTTTCTTTAAATAACCTTCATCGGGAACGTAAACACCGGCTTCTCCTTGAATAGGTTCAAGAATAAAAGCGGCTATTTCTTTAGAATCTTTTTCCAATGCTTTTTCAAGAGCTGTTAAATCATTATAAGGTATTTTGATAAATCCGGGAGTAAACGGACCGTAATCGGAATAAGCATCAGGATCTGTTGACATAGAAACAATAGTAATTGTTCTCCCGTGAAAATTTTCATTGCAGCAAATGATTTTAGCTTTATCCTGAGGAATACCTTTTTTCTTGTAACCCCATTTTCTTGCAAGTTTAAGAGCAGTCTCATCGGCTTCGGCACCTGTATTCATAGCTAAAACTTTATCGTAACCGAAATATTCGGTAATAAATTTTTCAAACGGACCTAAGCAGTTGTTATAGAATGCTCTTGATGTCAATGTAAGTGTATCACATTGTTCTTTCATGGCATTAATAATCTTCGGATGGCAGTGCCCTTGATTTACTGCTGAATAAGCTGAAAGAAAGTCGAAATATTCTTTACCTTCAACATCCCATACTTTTGCACCTGAGCCTTTTGCAAGCACAACCGGCAACGGATGATAATTATGTGCACCATATTTATCTTCCATTTCAATTAAAACTTCTGATTTACTTTTTGTCATGATTTAAAATATTTTTATAAATGTTTATAATGAATTTATTAAAAAGATAAAATCACAAACGGAATACAGCATGGTTAAATGCTTATATTCCGCTTATAATGTTTAAATATTTATTGTTTAATTAAATTTTTTCGAATGTATCTCGAGCTATAACCAACTCTTCGTTTGTTTCTATAACTATAACTTTAACTTTAGAATTGTCTTTAGATAATATTTGAGTTTTGCCCCTACTTCTAAGATTAAGCTCAAAGTCGAAATTGATTCCGAGGAATTCCATATCTTTCATGATTCTGCCTCTGGTAACCATATCGTTTTCACCGATTCCACCTGCAAATACGATAAGATCAACTCCACCCATTGCCGCTGCATAGGCACCGATATATTTTTTCACTCTATAAGCAAACATTTCGAGAGCAAGCAGACATCTTTGATTTCCGTTTTCGGCAGCAATTTCAACATCCCTCATATCCGAAGATAATCCCGAAATACCTAAAACACCGCATTTCTTATTAACAAAAGTATTGATGTCTTTAAGACTAAATCCTTCAAAATCCGCAATTGCAAGAACAGCACCTATGTCAAGATCGCCGCAACGAGTTCCCATCATCACACCTTCAACAGGTGTCAAACCCATTGATGTATCCATAGATTTACCGTTTTTTATAGCGGCAACCGAACTACCGTTACCAAGATGACAGGTAATAATCTTACTGTTATTATAATCAACATCTGTTAGTTCCGCGCCGTAAGCAGATATATATTTATGACTCGTTCCATGAAAACCGTATCTGCGAATTCCGTGTTTTTCATACATTTCATAAGGCACAGCATACAGGTATGAGTAATCCGGCATTGTTTGATGGAAAGCCGTATCAAAAACTCCTACTTGCAAAACATCAGGTAAAACGGCCTGCATTGCTTTTATACCTTCCAAATTCGGCGGATTATGTAACGGTGCCAATGGAATACAATCTTCCAAAGCTTTAATAACCTCATCATTAATTACAACGCTCCCGTTAAATTTTTCTCCGGCATGCACAACCCTATGTCCTACGGCTCCTATCTCATCAATAGATTTTAGAGAACCTATTTTAGAATCCACCAACAATTCGAAAATTGAGTCGAGACCAACTTTATGGCTTGGAATTGCTTTACGAACTATTTCTTTATCAACACCGATCTTTTCGTGTTTGATAAAAGAGTCGTCAAAACCGATTTTTTCTACAATACCTTTTGCAAGTACTTCTTCGCTCGGCATATCAAAAAGTTGATATTTGATTGACGAACTGCCACAATTTAAAACTAAAATTTTTATTTTCATATTTGTGTTATTAATTAAAATTTATTTAGATTGATTTGCCGTAATAGCCACGAGATTAACGATATCGCTTACAGAGCAACCTCTAGATAGGTCGTTGATAGGAGCTGCCATTCCCTGTAAAATAGGACCTATTGCTTCTGCTCCCGCAAGTCTCTGAACAAGTTTATAAGCTATATTCCCAACTTCAAGAGTCGGAAATATCAAAACATTAGCATTACCGGCGACATTACTTCCGGGAGCTTTGCTTTTTCCTACAGATTCAACAATTGCCGCATCTGCCTGAAGTTCACCGTCAATTATCAAATCAGGGTTCATTTCTTTTGCAATTCTTGTAGCTTCCACAACTTTATCAACCATTTCGTGTTTTGCACTTCCTTTTGTTGAGAAACTTAACATTGCAACCCTCGGCTCAATTCCTACAATATCTTTTGCTGTTTTTGCGGTACAAACTGCTATTTGAGCCAGTTCTGCGGCTGTTGGGTTCGGATGAACGGCGCAATCCGCGAACACTAAAAGATTTGACGGAACATACGGATTATCTTGTAATATCATTATAAATGCACCCGAAACTACCGAAACGCCGGGTAAAGTTTTTACTATTTGAAATGCGGGACGTAAAACATTGCCCGTAGCATTTAAAGCACCTGCAACCTCACCGTCAGCATCACCATTCTTAATCATAAGCACACCTAAATACAATGGATCTTCCACTAACTTTGCAGCTTCATCCATAGTTAAACCCTTGCTTTTTCTTATCTCATAAAGCAGATTGGTATATATTTCTTTTTTATCATGATTCTTCGGATCAACAATAGTAGCTTTCGAAATATTCTTCAAGGAAAATTTATCTGCCAATCCAATAATTTCATCCCTATTTCCTATTAGAATCGGCCGTGCCAAATTTTGCTCTATTATTTCGTCTGCGGCTTTAATCGTACGTTCCTCATTACCTTCCGGAAGAACAATACGTTTCGAAAGTTTTGATGCACTTTCTTTTATCTGATTTAATAAATCCATATAAATGATAATAAATTTCGATTGCAAATTTAGGTAATTTTTTAATAATTTTGTTTCTTTGCACAATAAATTATAACTTTTTTAATATTAGTATAAATAGTGTTGCAACATACTGACATCGAATACAATACATTGACTCCCGTTCAAAATGATTTCTTTTTTATAGAAAATCATGAAATATTTCCGAGCATATTATTATTTGTTGCGCTAATACTTTTCAGCATAATAATTTTCTTTTTCAGGAGAAAAACATTTAACGCGTTGAAAGCAATGGGAAATTCTTCGGGAATGAATATTTTATTACGCGACGGACCCTTTTTAAACGAAACAATTGCTCTGTTTATGTTTCTTTTATATGCGTGTTCATGCTCATTATTTTATTATGAATTTCTCAATTATAAAAACATAACGGTCCTGGGCTTAAGCGGCAATTCGCTATTTGCTTGCGTTGCATTGGTTGTAATTCTTTTACCTTTTCTGAAATTAATTATTTGTATATATCTGGCTGCAATCATGAAAATTAAGAGATCTATGCACCAAATGCTTGTAATATCAACATTATTTAATTTTTCGGCAGGAGTAATTTTAATTCCGATTCTGTTTGTTGTTATGTATTCGGGCTTTAAGTTCTTTTTTAATATTGGCCTTTGTATTATACTGATTAACTACACTTTATGTTTTTTTAGAATTTTAATTGTCGGTTTCTCTGATAAAAAACTTTCAAATATTTATTTTATTATCTATCTTTGCACGTTGAAAATTCTTCCTGTTGCAAGTATCGCTATTTTCGCAGCAAGAGGTTATTAAACAGTTGATTAGACAATAAATAACACTAATAATGAAAGTGAAAAATATTTTATTTTCTCAGCCAAGACCGGCAGAGATTGAAAAATCTCCCTATTATAATCTCATAAAAAAATTTAATGTTAACTGTGACTTTGAGCAATTCATAAAAATTGAAGGAATATCCGCAAGGGAATTCCGACTTGAAAAAATTTATTTTCAGGAATACGGAGCGGTTATTCTTACAAGTAGAAATGCAATAGACCATCTTTTTAGAATGGCAAAGGAGTTAAGATATGAAATGCCTGATTCTATGCGCTATTTCTGCAATTCAGAATCAACAGCATTCTATTTGCAAAGGTACATTCAATACAGAAAAAGAAAAGTATTTCACGGTAAACAAACTATTGACGATTTAATGGAGCTTATTTTAAAACATAAAGATGAGAAATTTTTGATCCCTTGTTCTGATGTACATAAAAATGAGCTTTCAGATAAACTTGATCAATATAAAATCAGCTACAGAAAGGCAGTTGTTTACAAAACCGTTTCCAAGGATATTACTCATCTAAACTTATCACAATATGAAATGATTGTGCTTTTTACTCCATCGGGAGTAAAATCTTTATTTGAGAACTTTCCTGATTTCAAACAAGGTGATACATTATTCGGGGCATTCGGAGCAAGTACAATTACCGCTCTCAAAGAAGCAAATATTCGTATTGATGTGCAAGCTCCGACACCAAAAACACCTTCAATGACAATGGCTATTGAGGAATATCTTCAAACACTGAAATAATTTCTAAAATAATACCCGCTATGTTTACAAGACGCAAATTTCCGAAAAGCGAAAGATTGCGTAATGAAATTCTTATTGCCTCTCTATTTAAGCAGGGTAAAAGGTTTTATTATGGCGGATTTGTGTTTATAAAATTATTATGCGATAATACCTTTGATGACAATATTAATTCCGGTAAACATTCTAATATTCAGTTTTTTGTAGGTGTTAGAAAAAAGGATTTCAAACATGCAGTTAAAAGAAATAAGATTAGACGATTAATTAAGGAATCCTACAGAAATAATAAGAGTTTACTGGAAAATTATCCTATTCCCGACAAAAAAATATTACTTTTGGGAGTTCTTTACGTTGGAAAGACAATTCCTTCGTATCAAGAATGTGCAAACAACATGTCTTCCTTCATTAAAAATAATATATTGAAATAAGATTTCGTTGTAATTTAATTGAGAAGTTCTTAATGAAAATCATTTCTAAAATATTAATAGGTATAATCAGGTTTTACCAAATGTCTATTTCGCCTTATTTACCATCGACATGCAGATATCAACCCACATGCTCGCAATATGGTATTGAAGCAATCAGGAAACACGGGCCGTTCAAAGGTTCGTGGTTAACATTTAAAAGAATTTTATCATGCAATCCTTGGGGCGGCAGCGGTTACGACCCTGTACCTTAACTCGATATCACTAAAAACAAAAAAATAAATGAAAAAATTATTATCATTATTTACAGCACTAATAATAAGTATTTCTGCTTTCAGTCAAAGTAGCGAATTTGAAATTTCCAAAAATTTGGAAACTTTTTCTTCGGTTTATAAAACTTTGTTTGAAAATTATGTTGACGATATAAATACTGGGGAACTAATGCGAATAGGCATTGACGCCATGCTGGAATCATTGGATCCGTACACAGAATTCAAATCGGAATCCGAAGTTGAAGATTTCAGATTCATGGCAACAGGTCAGTATGGCGGAATAGGCTCTTTAATTCAACAACAAGAAAATAAAGTAATTATCAGCGAGCCTTATAAAGATTCGCCTGCTGATAAAGCCGGACTTAAGGCCGGAGATATTATTATAAAGATAGACAGTAAGGATGTAAGCGGAAAGAGTTCATCGGATATTAGCGAACTGCTGAAAGGTGAACCCGGAACAAAATTAACCGTTACTGTAGAAAGATTCAATCAAAAGAAACCTGTTGAAATTTCTTTAACGCGGGAAAAAATTAATGTACCGAATATTCCTTATTACGAAATAAAAAATAACTCTATCGGTTATATTTATTTGAATTCATTTACGAATGATGCTTCCAAAGATTTTATTAATGCATATAATGAATTAAAGAAAGAAGCAAAGTTAACGGGATTAATTATTGATTTGCGTAATAATGGAGGCGGTTTACTTCCCGAAGCAGTAAAAATAATGAATATGTTTGTTCCTGCCGGTGAACTAATAGTAAACACAAAAGGCCGTGTTGCCTCAAAAAATTCAATTCACAAAACAACAACAAACCCGATAGATACCGATATTCCTATTGTTGTTCTGGTTAACGGAACAAGTGCCTCTGCAAGTGAAATTTTAGCAGGAGCTATGCAAGATCTCGACAGGGGCGTAATTATTGGAGACCGTACTTTCGGAAAAGGATTGGTCCAAAATATTTTACCCACAGCTTTCAATTCGCAAATGAAAATTACTGTTGCCAAATATTATATTCCAAGCGGCAGGTGCGTTCAAGCAATTGATTATTCGCACAAAGACGAATCGGGAAAATGGACTAAGTTACCGGATTCTTTAATGACTAAATTTCATACCCGTAACGGCAGAGTCGTTTGGGACGGCGCAGGAATTCAGCCGGATATTCAAATTGATCATGAAATGCTATCCGAAGTTACGGCAAATCTAATCATTAAGAATCACATCTTTAATTTCGCAACCCAATATTATTATAATCATCAAAATGATATTATTGACCCGAAAACTTTTCAAATAACAGATGATATTTGGTCACAATTTATTAATTATCTCAGTGAAAAAGATTTTACATATACTTCAACTGCTGAAAAGCAATTTGAAAAACTTGAGACCGTGCTGAAAGAAGAGAATTATTATGATGATTTGAAAAAGCAGATGGATGAGTTATCCCGAGGAATTAGTATTCAAAAAGATAGTGATTTAGCAAACAGCAGAGAACAGATTTCATATTATCTCGGATCCGAAATAGCGTCAAGATATCACTATTCACTAGGGAGATTGCTTTTTTCACAACATTCCGACGAAGATGTTGAAGCAGCATTGGAATTATTGAATGACAAGGAAAAATATAACAAAACATTAGCTCCGCCTAAATAATTTAAGCTTAATGCAAAATAAAATATCTTTATATAATATATTGGAGTATATTTTACTAATATTTCCAATTGCAATAGTTTTTTCAAATTTCTTGATGACTGTTGCCGATATTTTATTAGTTGCTATAGGCATTGTTTATGCCGTAAAATTTTTTAAAGAAAATAAAAACATCAATTTTAAAACTTTTATAAAAGGCCGTAAAGCCCAAATTGTTTTTTTAGGAATTTATGCTATATGTTTATTAGGGTTAATTAATACTTCAAATTTATCCTTCGGTTTAAAAGACTTGAACATTAAATTACCTTTATTGTTTTTTCCATTAGTCTTCTTATTTCTTCCCGAAATAAAAAACTCTACAATTAAAAAAATCATTACGATTCATTGTTTTGCGTTGATTATCGCATCGTTGGTGGTTTTATACAATACCATATTCTCAGAATTAGCAAACTTTCGGAATTTCTTTCCATACATATCACATATAAGGTTATCATTAAATTATTGCGCATCAATATATTTCCTTTTATACAATTTTTTCACTGAAAAAAATCTCAAGACAAAACAAAAAGTAGTAATCATTTTCATTGTCGCATGGTTTATCACAATTTTATGTATTATGAAATCTGCCACAGGAATATCAATAATTGTATTACTATTCTGTTTCATTGTTTTATCCCGCAATTTCTTTAAAACATTATCAAAGAAATTGAGAAATATAACTATTATAACTTTAGTAAGTGTGATTTTAATTTGTATTGGATTTTTTGCATTTTCTTATATAAAATACTACAAAATAAGCTCTTACGAATTGGATAATTTGCCTAAATATACTATCAATGGAAATGAATACTCTAATGATATTTCAAAAGGAATAATTGAGGAAGGAGATAATTATCGTATTTTGATTTGTGAAAAAGAAATGCGTAAAGAATGGAATAGCAGAAGTAATATTGCTTATGACTCAATAGTTAACGGGACTTCGCTAAAATCAACTTTGATAAGATATTTAAATTCGCTTGATTATACGAAAGACAGCCTCGGAGTTTGGAAATTAACGGAAGAACAAATTCATGATGTAGAACATGGATATGCAAATTATTATTATAAAAATAATATCGGTTTTTATTCCAGAATGAGTATGTTTTTCTTTAGTTATGAAACATACAAAAAAACAGGAAATCCTTCCGGCAGCACATTGTTTCAACGATTATATTTTTGGAAAGCCGGATTGATTCTGGTGAAAGAATATCCATTATTCGGTGTCGGGACAGGCGATGTTAGAGATGAACTCAATAAAGTTTATATTGAGAATTTTCCCGAGTTAAAATCTAATTATTACTATAGTACTCATAATCAATATTTGTATTTTGCCATTGCAAACGGATTAATCGGATTGATTATTTTTGTTTTTTGTCTGATATATCCGGGCGTTATCAAAAATAAAGCCAATGATTATTATTGGAGATTCTTTCTAATACTCATTATGCTTTCAATGCTTACGGAAGATACTTTAAGTACGCAGGCCGGAATAACTTTGTTTGTGTTCTTTTATTTTGTCTTTCTTTTTAGGGAAAAAAACGAAAAGCCCGAAAACACAAAGATTGAGGTAGAAGATGAACAATCATATAATAATGTGTGATATAACATAAATGTGTTTAAACTTTAAACAAAATATTATGATACATAAAGAATTAACTACAAAATATATTGAATACGACAATATTAACCAATTACCGGAAGACGAACAATTGTTAGTAAAAAAGGCAATTGAAGCACTTGATACATCTTATGCTCCATATTCACAATTCAAAGTCGGTGCGGCAATTAAACTCAGTTCGGGGAATATTATTATCGGCAGCAATCAGGAGAACTCCGTTTCTCCTTTGTGCTTGTGTGCTGAAAGAGTAGCAATTTTTACTACAAAAGTTGCTTATCCTGATGATATCATAGAAAAAATAGCAATCACAGCATTTACAGATAATTTTGAAATTGAAGAACCCGTTGCTCCCTGCGGATCATGCCGGCAAGTTATGGTAGAAACAGTAAACAGGCAAAACGGAAAAGAATTTAAAATAATTCTTCATTCTTCAAATGGCAAAATCATGGCTTTCAATTCAATTAACGATATGCTTCCCTTTAGTTTCAATGAAGGACGACTTCAAAAATAAATAAACATAATTATCATGGACACTAAAAAAAATTCAGAACTTGTAACAAATGCAACCGGTGGTGTTTATCATCTCAATCTACATAGCAATGAAATAGCAGATAACATCATACTTGTTGGTGACCCTGGAAGAGTAAAAAAAGTTTCCAGCTATTTTGATAAGGTTGAAGTACACAAAGAAAACAGAGAAATTATTACAGAAACAGGTTATTACAGAGGTGTGCCCATTTCCGTTATTTCAACAGGTATGGGAACCGATAATATTGATATTGTTGTTAATGAATTGGATGTACTTGCAAATTTTAACTTGGAAAGTAAAACCGAAAAAAAGGATAAGAAAACTCTCAATTTGATTAGAATAGGAACTTGCGGCGCACTCCGTAGTGATATTCCGCTCAATACTCCAATTATTAGCCGCTATACGATAGGATTAGACGGGTTGTTATATTTTTACGACACCCCTACTCATGTTTTAAATCCCGATTTGGCAGATAAATTTTCAGAATTTACAAACTGGAATAAAAATTTGCCTAAGATTTACGGATGTAAGTCATCGGAATCCCTTGACATCAAGTTCGATGAAAAATTTTTACGCGGAATAACCATTACCGCACCCGGATTTTACGGTCCTCAAGGAAGAAACATCCGCTTGCCGCTTAAGTATCCGGAACTAAATTCTAAAATGGGAAATTTCGAATATAAAAACTGTAAAGTAAGCAATATGGAAATGGAATCTTCGGCATTATATGGTTTGGGGCAATCACTCGGACATAATACTATTACCATATGTATTGCTATTGCAAATCGCGCTAACGGCGAATTTATTTCCGATTACAGTAAAGGAATGGAAAATTTAATCACTTCGGTACTAAACTCATTAACAGAATAAACTTTATGATAGTTTGTACCGACAACAATATCCGTTATATACATATCCCGACCAATTCTCAAATTTCGCATCTCGGTATTCTTGTGAATTCCGGAACAAGAGACGAAAACAATGATGAATTTGGAGCAGCGCATTTGATAGAACATCTTCTTTTCAAAGGAACCAAAACTAAGTCTTCAAGAATTATTTCTCAAAAATTTGACAATATCGGTGCGGATATTAATGCTTATACAACAAAAGAAGAAACTTGTTTCCACGTATCTTTTCTTTCGGAATATTATCCGAGAATGATGGAATTGCTATCCGATATGCTTTTCAATTCATCTTTTCCGAATAAAGAAGTTGAGAATGAGATAAATGTCATCAAGGAGGAAATTGCATCTTATCACGATTCTCCTTCCGAATTAATTTTCGATGAATTTGAAGACGCCTTATTTGAAAATCACAGTATCGGTCACAATATACTAGGAAATATCGATTCGCTAAATGCTTTCAATAAAAATCAATCAAAGATTCCCAATTTCTATTCAAGAAATTATTCAAACGAAAATATAATAATTTGGTCGTCGGGAAATATTTCCGAAAAAAAATTCAACTCATTATTCCTAAAGCATTTCGGAAATTCGACATTACAAAACGAAGGCAATAATAGAACTGCTCCAAAACCTATTCGGAAATTCGAAATAAAAAAACAAAGACATGACATTCAATGTCATTCTATAATCGGCGGAAGAGCATTCTCTTACCACGATAATCATCGTGTAGCGTTCACACTTCTCAACAATTATTTAGGAGGTCAGGCCATGTCTGCAAAACTGAATTATATCTTGAGAGAAAAATACGGTCTGGTTTATCATGTTGAGTCGTCGTATATTCCGTATCAAGATACCGGCACTTTCAATATATTTTATGAATGTGATAAAAATAATCATGAAAAGATCAGTTCCATCATTTATAAAGAATTGGAAAAATGTGTAAAGAATAAATTTTCAACCGGCACATTAAACACGGCAAAGAAGCAATTAAAAGGAAATATTGCTGTTTTAAGTGATTCAAAACTCGCAGAGATTTTAACATTTGCCAAATCACTATCGTCATATAATAAGATTGAAACTTTAGAACAAAGTTTTCAAAAAATTGATGCGATTACCGCGGAAGAAGTTTTAAATGTTGCAAATATTGTTTTCGATAAAGATAATTTATCTCAATTAACTTATTTTCCTATTGATGAATGAATTTGATAAAGATTATTACGAAAGCATAATTGAATATGCAGAGAAATACAGCGGAGAAGAAAATGAACTGCTGAAAAGATTAGACAGGGAAACAAATCTTAAAACTTTGTACCCCCGCATGATGTCGGGACATTTACAAGGACAATTTTTAAAACTGATTACAAAAATGATAAACCCCACGAATATTCTGGAAATAGGAACATTTACAGGTTATTCAACACTATGTTTTGCGGAGGCCTTATCAGATAAAGGCAAAATTTACACTATAGAAGCAAATCCCGAATGGCAATATATTTCCGAGAAATATTTCAAAGAGTCGCCATTTGGAGATAAAATTAAAATAATTAATGGTAATGCAGCAGAGATAATCCCGCAATTGGATATTGATTTCGAACTTGCATTTATTGATGCTGATAAGCAAAGTAATAAAATTTATTATGACCTATTGCTTGAAAAAATGAAATCTGGAAGTTATATTCTGATAGATAATGTTTTGTGGAGTGGGAAAATTCTCGACTTAGCTAAGAATAAAGATAAAGACACTCAAATTATTCATGAATTTAATGAATATGTTAATAATGATAATCGAGTGGAAAATATTTTACTACCTTTCCGCGACGGACTAAGCTTAGTACGAATCAATTAATTTACTAATACTTTCCGGTAACGGAGCAATAATTAACATTTCCGTATCTTTTACAGGATGTTTAAAAATCAGTTTATGAGCATGTAAACTTATAGATCCATCCGGATTTGATCTTGGTGCCCCGTATTTTAAATCGCCTTTGATTACTGCGCCTACCGAGGCTAATTGCACTCTAATTTGGTGATGCCTTCCCGTCAAAAGCTCTATCTCAACCAGATGGTATCTCTCTGTACTTTTTACATATTGATAATTCAATTCCGCTTCTTGGGCATTTTTAACGGAACTATCTACAATATAAGATTTATTCTGCTTCTCATTTTTCAAGAGAAAGTTTTTCAGATTTCCGGCCGGCGGATTTGGTTTCGAACAAGTAAGAGCAATATAATATTTATGAAAATCACGTGATTTGATTATTGTGCCCATTCTCGCAGCGGCTTTACCTGTTTTAGCAAAAATTACCGCACCGCTGACAGGTCTGTCTATTCTATGTACAGCGGTCAAATAAACATTTCCGGGTTTATTATACTTCTCTTTAAGATAACTTTTAAGTTCTTCTATCATAGAAATATCACCTGTTTTATCAGATTGCACAATCTCACCGGAGAGTTTATTAATCACAATAAGGTGATTATCTTCATATAAAATTCTATCAGCTATCATAAAAATTAAAACGAGAAAAATAATTTAATATTATACTAATTATTTTAAGAAATATTACTCCAAATATTTTTTGCATATGTTTGCTGTTCCAGATATTGACGAGTTGGAGAATTCTTTATGTTTTGAAGTTGCGGATCATTTTCCAAGATTTCAAAAGCTTCGTCGCGGGCGGCTTGCAAGATTGCTTCATCCTGAGCAATATCTGCAATCTTTAAATCAAGAATTCCACTTTGACGTGTACCGTGCAAGTCTCCGGGACCGCGTAAACGCATATCGGCTTCCGCAATAACAAAACCGTCATTACTTGAAACCATTGTTGCTATCCGATTTTTTCCTTCTTGAGAAACTTTCTCACCTGTGGTAAGAATACAATACGATTGAGCCGCACCTCTTCCGACACGTCCGCGCAGTTGGTGTAATTGCGACAATCCGAAACGCTCTGCATTCTCTACTACCATTACCGAAGCATTCGGAACATCAACACCAACTTCAATTACAGTAGTTGCAATTAATATCTGTGTTTCATGTTTAACAAAACGATTCATTTCAATCTCTTGATGTTCCGGTTTTTGTTGTCCGTGCACAATTGAAATCTGATATTCGGGAATTGGAAATTCTCTGGATAATCTCTCGAAACCATCCATTAAATCGCGCAAATCTAACTTATTAGATTCATAAATCAAAGGAAAAACAAAATACACCTGTTGTCCTTTTGCTATTTGATCCTTAAGAAAATAAATCAATCTTAATCTTTCATGTTGAGGCAGATAAATCGTTTTTACAGCCTTTCTCCCGGGAGGTAATTCATCAATAACAGAATAATCAAGGTCGCCGTAAACAGTCATTGCTAAAGTTCGCGGAATAGGAGTTGCCGTCATTACCAAAATATGCGGCGGTGGATTATTCTTACTCCACATTTTTGCTCTTTGCGCAACTCCGAAACGGTGCTGCTCGTCAATAACAACAAATCCGAGGTTGTAAAATTCAACATAGTCCTCGATAAGAATGTGGGTTCCAATAATTATATCTATCTTTCCCGATTTCAATTCCTCAAGGATAAGATTTTTTTCTTTTTGCTTAGTATTTCCGGTAAAGAGTTTTACATTTAAACCCAAACCTTCAGTCATTTTAGAAATAGTTTTGAAATGCTGATTAGCAAGTATTTCCGTTGGAGCCATAAATGCAGCCTGAAATTTATTTTCAACGGCAATAATCATACTCATAAGAGCAACAAGGGTCTTTCCGCTTCCGACATCGCCTTGTAAAAGGCGGTTCATCTGCTTGCCCTTCTTGAAATCGTTGCGAATTTCTTTTACAACTTTTTTCTGCGCGCCCGTTAATTCGAATTGAATATTATTATGATAGAAGGTATTGAATAAATCCCCTACTTTATCGAAAATAAACCCTTTTGTTATTGTCGATTTTCTTATTTTCGATGTGATGATATTCATTTGCAAAAAGAATAATTCTTCGAATTTCAATCTCCTGTTGCTTTCTTGAATATCATTTTCCGATGTCGGAAAATGTATTTTGTAAAGAGCTTCTTTACGAGAAATTAATTTATATTTTTGAAGTGTTTCCGCAGGAAGATTTTCATTAAGCGAATTATAAATCTTTTCAAAAAGGTTTTCCATAATTTTCGAAAGGCCTTTTGAATTAAGTCCGGCGTTTTTCATCCTTTCCGTACTTCGATAAACGGGATGAAATCTGAGTTTGGCGGTTTGTTGATATTCGCTTATGGTTTCTATTTCTGGATGAGAAATATTATAGCTTCCCAGAAAATTTGCCGGTTTTCCGAAAATAATATATTCGACATTGGGTTTTAATTTATCTTTTATCCATCTAATTCCTTTAAACCAGACCAAAGTAATAATTCCTGTTTTATCTCTGAACTTAGCTTCAAGGCGAATATTTCGTCCCACACCTATAGTTTCAAGAGCAACAATATATCCTCTAAGCTGTATTTCCTGAGTGTTATCATCAATCTCGGCAATAGTATTTATCTTCCTCTTATCAATATACCTGAAAGGGAAATAAGTCATTAAATGAGAAAAGGTGTAAATCTGCAATTCATTCCGAAGTATTTCGGCTTTTGCTGGACCTACACCTTTTATATACTCTATCGATGTATCTAGGATATTCAAAACTACATCATGTCAAGGTTAACATATTAGTATTGCCACATGTCGTCTTCGATCATGCGGATTTTATTTTGAATTCTATCGGATTCTAATAAAGCATCTAATTCAGTTGCATACTCCGATATTCTTCTGTCGTATGTATTAGATTCTTTATAGATAGTACTTGTAAACATACGTTTCCAAAAAATATCATCATAAGTAAGTCTGTTAGAATCACTTCTGGGATTAAACACTTCAGCATTAACCAACACTTCACGAGCTTCGGGATAGTAAATCCAGAAAAGAGGAAGAGTACCTCTGATTTCATTAGTGTTAGGGTCAACATCTTGTTTTACAGGACAAATACCAATAATACGGCATTCCATTACAGATCTTTTCTTATCGAAGAACCAATCTTCTTTAATTCTGAACGTTGTGATATCCTGAGTATTAAAATCCTTAACAATTATAGTGTCATATTCTTCATAAGGCGGATAAGGACGTTGTAATGTGATTTTCTCACTACTTGAAAGTTTACTTATTACTTCCGAATATGACATGGGAACATTGAATTCGTCTGTTGTAGAAGCATCGTAGGCGGTAATTTTACCGTCTTTAAGAGCGTCCATAATAACAGTCATTAAGTTTTTCCAATGTTCCTGCGGAGTAGCCGGGTAATAGAATACCTGATTAGCTCTTTCTCTGAGGTCAATAGTACGCCAAATGCGTTGCGACCACATTACATCAGCTTCTTTAACATAAACATAAGGAATTGGCTTACGTTCCATGTTAGTACTTCTATCAAAGAAGCCGTCGCGCGGAGCATCAATATATTGTGCATAAGCTTTCTGCCCGAAGGCTAAACTTAAGACAATTACTGTTATATAGCACAAAAACTTTTTCATATATTTTAATTTTCTATTAATCTTTTACCTTATTTGAAGGCTTATATTACTGAGGGTTCTTTCACCGTCAGGACCTTTAGCAACAATATTTTCAATCCAGATTTTATCTCCTCTTTTAGAGTTTTGAATAAAACTTTTCATATTTGCATTAAGGCTACCACTATTTGAAGATTCTCTAATTAAGTCACCGCCACCCTTAGATCCAACGAAATCAAAACGAACTATTTGGAAAGTAAGGTCAAATTCGAAGTCTTCCGGCATTTTAGGAATTACCGCACCAGCTGCAAGTAAAATATTTTTATCTATAGTACCGGAATATTGGTTGGCTATAGTAGCAGTCGGATTAGGAACACGTTTAATACGATATTCTTGAGTACCTAATGAGATTTTTCCTTTGTCGGTATCGGCTGTAACAGTAATTTTGGTAGTACCTTTAGAACCTTGAGGAATTCTGACATTCCATACTCCATCGCCGGTTCTTGTAAGAGTACCAACAGAAATAGAAGGAGTAATCTGAGAATTTCCATAACCGGCAGCGGATATAGCAACAGGATTATCAACCCCAATATAAAAAACATTCATTTTAGTTGCAGCAACAGTAATTGAAGGACGAGCAACAACAAATTCATCATTGAAATGATATTGATTGATATCACCGTTTGGTGCCATAATGCTAACAATACCGGCAAATCTTTGAATACCTTCGCTTTGAGCAGGTATCGTAAGTTTTACGATTCCCTCTCCGGTTTTACCTGTTACTGTTCTCGCATTATTTATATTAGCGTCTGTTATTTTATCGGTACCCATCAAGAATTTAACTTCCGGTGTTTGAGCCGTATCATAAGCAACAACTAATACTTCAGCTTCATAAGTATCATTTAAAAATACATAACTTGAACGCGGAATAATTTTAACATCAATTTTATCAAATTTAAAATCATCTGCCGAAACCGATCTGATAAAATAATTTACAAGCTCATATTCAGCATTTTGCACATCCATTATCAATTTATTAAGGAAAGTAACATCCGCAGCTAATATAGTATGGTAAAAATGATACCGCTCCCAAGTTAATTTCTTACCGTTTGCATCAAAATAATCACCATCAGTATTTAATCCGAGTTCAAATAAATTTCTTCTGTCTTCAGGAATAAGAGTAAGCAGGTCGCTTACGAATTCGTTTAATTTTTCTTTCAGAACCTCAGCTTCTCCCTTTTGCATATCTTGTCCGATAAAGAAGTTGGTTGCTACATCATATTTATCCTTCGAACCTATTTTTCCCAAAGGAATATCTTTTACCTCATCAATAGTCTTTCTTTCGGAAAGAGCAATAACAGTATATTTAATAGAATCAATATAATCAACCATATTGTTACTTAAAGTTCTAACTTCTTGAGCTTTTTGCCAAAAAGGTTCAACCTTAGCCGGGTTAATTAAATATTGTTCTTTAAATTTATCATAAGTTTCATTAACACGATTTTGCATTGTATGATTAGTTTCAACAACACTATCGTTTACCATAACAAAGGCATTTAGCAATTCGACAGATACATTTAATGCTAACATGGCGGTCAGCACCAAATACATCATGCCGATCATTTTCTGTCTTGGTGTTTCTTTATATCCAGCCATCCTTTATTATTTTTTATTATAATTTAAAGCAGTTAGCATATTTGCATAAACCTCATTTAATTCTGAGAGGTTTTCAGCTAATTTAGCCGATTCTTTTTGATATTTTTCATTATATTCTACAGCTGAATGCATGCTTTCAATAAATTTACTCATTGAGTTATGGATAGCTTCATTAGCTGCATTTTGTTCGTTTGTTTTTTGAAGCTGCATTTCAAAAACTTGAGTCATTCTATCAGCCAAAGCTTGGAATTGCTCATTAGTTCTGCGTATTTGTGCTTCATATGCAGTATTAAGTGAACTTAGATTTTCGCTTAGATCATCTGTTTTTTCACCTGCAACTTTTAAAGATTCCGTTAAACCTTTTCCAGCAGTACCAATGGATGTAATATCGTTTAATGCTGATACTGTATTATTTAATTTATTGAAACCGTCACCGAGGTTTTTAAGAAGTGTCGGATCAATATTGGCACTATGAAGCAAATTATCCAATTCATTAGAAGCTGCGGGAGTATGTTTTTGAACTGCTTTTCTTTCTTTTTTCTCCGGTTTGTCACCATCATGATATTGTTCTGCTAATTCAGGATAGACTAAACTCCAATCCGGTTCAACGTGAGGAGGTTCAAAAGCAGAAAAGAAAAAGATTAGTGCTTCGGTACCCATACCTAAAACCAACATGAGATTTGCTCCCGGATAATGGTTAATTTTAAATAACGCGCCTAAAATTACCAGGGCTGCTCCCCAACCATACAATTTAGACATAAAGTTTTTCCAACCCTTACTTGCTACTAATGTTTTTAAACCCATAATTTTGTTTTTTAATTTAAATTTGAATAACTCGTTTATTATATTGTTTTTAATAGATTGCTGAAGCTTTGCTGCTGTCGCCCTTTTGTCTTCCTAAGAAACTTTGAACGCATCTAAAACCAACATAGCTTGTGGCAGAATCTTGATATTCGTAAGCTCTGTTAAACACTTGAATATTATTATGTACATCTTTCCATGATCCGCCACGAACTACTTTACGTTTCAACGCAGGAGGATCGGTATCTTTTGCATTATAGGTATAGGACATATTCATATCCCAACCGAAATTATAACTGGATTCATCGAATGCATCTATAGTCCATTCGGCAACATTTCCGGCCATATCATATAAGTTGAAATCGTTTGGAGGATAATGAGCAACAATAACTGTTGTTAATCCACCATCGGCAGCATAATTACCTCTTTGAGGTTTAAAGTTAGCAAGATAACAACCTTTTTCATTAAATGTATAAGGACCGCCCCAAGGATAAGGATTCCCTTCGTAACCGCCTCTTGCTGCTCTTTCCCATTCGAGTTCTGTGGGAAGTCTGTATTCGTTAATTACACCTTTTCCTTCCGATGCAACAAAGTTGTTTTTCAACTCCGTTCTCCAGGCGCAAAAAGCCTTTGCTTGTTTCCAGTTTACACCAACAACAGGATAATTATCATACGCTTGGTGTGAAAAATAGAATTTTGCCATCGGTTCATTGTAAGAATATGCATAGTCACTTATCCAGCACAATGTATCGGGATAAACATTAATCCTTTCTTTTTTAACAAATACAGAACGGTCTTTTCTACCTTGCGGACGGTTAGCAAAAGAACCATCGACCGGGTCATTATCAGGATCAGACAAATCTTTTTGTGCAGCCGCGTTCAAATCAATCCAATAATAATCATAAAATAATTTTCTTGCATCAATTTCTTTCTTACGAGCATATCTTTCATGTTCAGGGATGTATAATTCTTCCAGAGTTTCTTGCACTTCAGGATTTTTCCAATCAATTTTAGCCTTCTGGTTTAATATTGGCGGATCATAAATTTCTCCTGTTTTTGCGTCTTGTTCTATAAGGTATGTTTCGGGAAAACTTTCTCCTAAAATTGTCATAGCTATAGAATCTCTCACCCAATGTACAAATTGGCGATACTCTGAGTTAGTGATCTCGGTTTGATCCATATAAAAAGCAGATACTGAAACGGTTCTTGGTGTAGTATAATGGAATCCCATTGGATCTTCATCGCCGACACCAATAGTAATCGCACCCATAGGAATGTATACCATTCCGTATGGATCAACAGGATTATATTTTGTTTTTCTCACTACACCTGTCAATTCACCATTACCAGTATTCTTACACGATGAAAATAAAACTATTAACACCAAAACCGTTAACGCAAATGATTTATTTTTCATTATTTTTGAATTTTTCATTTTTACACAAATAGCTTATTTTAAACGCAATTTATTTGCTTTTATTGCACATATTGTTAATTAACATTAAAAAACCACAAAAAATTACAAATATCTTGTATTTTTTTGAGTCAATCTACCCTTCTCTCTTTCAAATTTAAAGCTGTAAGCAAAAACAACTTCGTGTGACCCCCAATTTCCTCCTAATGCCAATCTCGACATTGGTATATCGTATGAATATCCTACTTGAAAGTCTTTCCAAGTAATTCCTACAATTACTCCTAATCCGTCATTCAATCTGTAATTTGCACCAAACCAGAATTTATCCTGAATAGACATTATAGCATTCAAGTCGATTTGAAACGAAGATATGTCGGTTTTTAATAATACAGAAGGAATTATTTTGATTTTTGGATTTGCTGGGAAACGAAAAGTGTAGCCACCATGCACATTAAAAGAACGTTTTTCTTTATATAAAGTATTGTATCCCTGTGATTGAACAATATTATATACAGAGACGCCCCAAAATATAGAATTCGGTTTCGAATAATAAACACCGAAATTACAATCAACCATAAAATCATTTCCGCTGGAAGTCATTTCACCTCCTAACGGATCTCCCGGTTCACCCCAATTTAAACCGCCGGTATCTAAAACAATATTATCAAATTTAACTTGAGCACCAATTCCTAATTTACCGCCATTGGAAAAAGTATGTTGGAAAGCGTAACCTAATTCAACACTAATATTTTTAAACAAGCCGATATAGTCACCGCAAATATTCAAACCTATTCCGCCAGCAATTGCTTTTATAGGCATATCCGCACTTATCATATACATCATAGGTGATGCAGATGTTGTTCCGGTTTTTATTCCACCCTCATCATATTCGGTTTCCTTTCCAAATCCTGTCCATTGACTACGAAAAGTTCCGGTAAAATTAATAGCATCTCTGTGGCCGGCATACGCAGGGTTATATGACAAGGTATTGAAAGTATTTTGTGTTAGTTGCCTTTGTTGTTGAGCTCTAACAAATCCAGAGAAAGCACAAAGAAAAACAATCGTTACTAAAAAATACTTGTTAATTTTTACCATCAGTTAGAAATTATTTTGGCGCCGCTATTTGGCGCCGCTAAATTACACATTTTTTGCAATTAATTGAGACTTTTTCTCGGTATTTTTTTTATTATGTGTACTTTTGCGCAAAAAATAGCTTTTTTATGTTAGAAAAAATACATATAGAAAGATATAATTATGATCTTCCTTATGATAAAATAGCATTATATCCAACGAAAAATCGTGATTTATCTAAATTACTTATTTATTCTAACGGAAATATTATTCAAGATATTTTTAGAAACATAATAAATTATTTGCCTGAGAATTCTTGGTTGATATTTAATGATACAAAAGTTGTTCATGCACGACTTATTTTTTACAAAGAAACAAAAGCAAAAATAGAATTATTCTGTCTCGAACCTTCTGAAGGTGATATAACTACTCAACTTTCTTCCAAACAATCAGTAAAATGGAAATGTTTGGTCGGAAATTCAAGGAAATGGAAAACAGGTATATTAAAATCCGAATTAAAAATTAACGATAAAGATATTGTTTTAACAGCCGAACGTATTGAAACAAATAATGAATTTTCCATCATTAATTTTTCTTGGAATTACGATTACAGCTTTGCTGAGATTCTGGAAATTTTCGGTAAAATACCTTTACCGCCATATATTAACAGAGAATCGGAAGATAGTGATAATACTACATACCAAACTATTTATGCTAATATAGACGGCTCTGTAGCGGCTCCAACCGCAGGTTTACATTTTACATCCGAACTTATGAGTGAAATTCTTTTTGCAGGAATGGATATTTCAACAATAACCCTGCATGTAGGCGCCGGAACTTTTAAACCCGTTTCTTCGGAATCAATAAACGAGCATGTTATGCACGCTGAAAAAATTATTATATCCCGGAAATTTATAGAAGATTTGTATAATAATTTCGGCGAAAAATATATTATTCCGATAGGCACAACTTCTTGTCGCTCTATAGAATCTCTGTACTGGTTAGGTTTGAAATTGGAAAATGAAAGTTTTCGAGAAAATGATGAGCTGTTCTTAGAACAATGGTATCCATATTTGGAAGAAACTTCTAAAAGTAATATTTCAATAAAGAAAAGTCTGGAAAACATCTTATTATACATGCAAAAAAGAAATAGCAACTATTTTCAAGCTGCTACTTCTTTAATCATCACCCCGGGATATTCTATGAAATTCCCTAATGCTTTGATTACTAACTTTCACCAGCCTAAAAGCACTTTATTACTTTTAATTGCTGCGGCAATTGGTGATGATTGGAAAAAACTATATGATTATGCTCTTGTTAATGATTTCAGATTTCTAAGCTATGGGGATAGTTGCTTGTTAAAGTTTTAATATTATTCTTTTTTCAATAATTAGATTATAATTATTTTTTGTTCTTTAATGAATTTGAATCCTAAATTAATATTGTTCGATTCGAACGACTGATAATGCCGCTTCCAAAGTAATGTATATTTTACAAGATGCTTCTGAATTATCGGTATTAGCAACATAAACGCCATCACTTCTTTTTCTAAAACCAACGTATTTTCTTGAATTCAGGGCTGTTGTTTCGGGATTTATTTCGCAATAAGCGTCTTTCGGAACCCTTACTATCAGGTTAGAAATTCCTGATGAAATATCCATATGAACTTCCTTTTCAAGACTTCCTAATGTAATATCCATTGACGCGGCACCACCAGTAATATTCATCTCACGTACTTTCAAATCTTTTCCGTCGAAAACAATTGAAGAAGCTCCGGCTTCAATATTAAATTCCCAAACAGGAGCCGTATGCAATGATATTTCATAAGGAACGGTTCTCTCTATTTTATTAACCGTATTATCAATAAGATCCAATTTAAGAGAAACTTTGTCTTTAGAATCTGTCGAACTTAATGAATAATTCAGAATATTTGCATTATTATGAAAACAACTTAGGTTTTTATCTTGTCCCGGACCAATAAGGAATTTACCGGCAGCAAGTTCCATGTTATATTCAGCCATTCTAATTCTCCTTTGATATTCTTCACATAAAGACAAGATATCGGAATTTTTATCTTTAGGTTCAATAATAACGGGTTCATAAGTTTTATTGAGATCAAAATTTAAAGACAAAGAATCTGTTTGAATATTCACACTTATTGTATCATCATCAGTGATGATTTCGGAATAAGTATAATCTTCTTCTTTATCTGTTTTATCTGTCGAAGATTTTTTATCCTTATTTCTATAGCGCCAGTCTTGACTGTTATTGTATTTTCTATTATTATAGAAATTATTTCTATTGAAAGAGAAGTTATTATCTGTAAACAGAAGAGCTAAAGCAATAATTATTGCGGCTAAACTAACACTTCCTTTTATCCAATCCGAAATGGGTAGAATAGATATACCTATAATTATTATTATGAACGGCCAAAGCTGTAGAAGGTCATGAAAATCAAAATAAACTATTCCAAAATTTTTGAGTATCAAGAGTACACCTATTAATATAAGAAATACGCTCCAAAATATTTTTTTATACATGGTTATTTAGATTTATTGTTTATTGCATTGAACAAGAAAATGATTCCGGCAACTACTAATATTAACGGCCACCAGTCACGCATAATGTTGATATCCCAAAATTTTTGCATCATAAACATGCAACCGATTAAGATGAGCACAACGCCGGCAATAAGTGCGCCGGCAGTGCTATCATTTTTATCCTTTTTGTTTTGAGGATTTTGTTTTTCTGAATTAACTTCTTCATATGGGATATCGGTATCGGCACATTTATCATACTTTGGGCCGGAATCTTTATCCTCTTTTTTGTCGGGACCCGGTTGATAATATACTGTATCACGCGGAATGAATATCCATAAGATAAGGTAAATAATCCCACCGCCGCCGCCGGCAAAAAATAATACAACGAAGATAATTCTGAAAATAATAGGATCAATATCGAAATATTCTCCCAATCCACCGCAAACACCTGCAATTACGCTATTGGTGTTACTTCTTTTTAATTTTTTATACGACATAGATAACAAAATTTAATTTTGCTAATATGACGCAGTGTTTATATTTCGGTTACAAAGATTTTTATCTTGGGATTGAAGCAATGTCTTCGACTGCTTCTAAAGCGATATTTATTTCTTCTTCGGTATTAAAAGCACCCAAGCTGAAGCGTACTGTTCCGTGTTTTGCAGCAGTGCCCATTGCTTCATGAATCAAAGGAGCGCATTGTAAACCTGTGCGGCAGGCAATATTGTAATCAACATCGAGCATTGTTCCAACATCGCCGGCTTCCCATCCTTCAATATTAAAACTTAAAACCGCGTTGTGTCTAGAAGGATCTTGATAACAGTATAACTGAACTTTATCAATATTTTTCATTCCGTCAACGAGTTTTTGCCACAAATTCATTTCATAATTATGTATGTTTTCCATCCCTTTTTCGCGTATCCATTTTTGTCCTGCATACAATCCGGCAACGCCTACTATATTAATAGTACCGCATTCCAATCTATACGGAAACTCATCGAGGTGAGTTCTTACGGCGGAACGTACACCAGTGCCGCCAAATTTTGTTGTTCTTATTGGAACGCCTTCTCTAACATAAGAGCCGCCGATTCCTGTAGGACCCATCAAACATTTATGACCGGTAAAAACAACCACATCAAGATTCATAGCTTGCATATCTATAGGAATAATTCCGGCAGATTGACTTGCATCGACAGCCATTGCCACTCCCGCTTCTTTAGCAATCTTTCCGACCTCGGCAATAGGCTGGATAGTTCCGAAAACATTAGAGCAATGATTCATAATAATCATTTTCGTGTTATGTTTCAAGGCTTTTTTGAAATCATCCGGATTTACGTAGCCGTATTCATCTACACCAATATAAGTTACTTCGATAATTCCTTGTTGTTCCATAACGTAGAGAGGTCTAAGCACCGAATTATGTTCAACAACGGAAGTAATTACATGATCACCTTTTTCGCAGATACCTTGAATAACCATATTTAAAGAATCTGATGCATTATAACTGAAAGTAAGTCTGTTGGCATCATTCCCGCCATTAAACATTTCGGTAAGCATTTTTCTTGTACCGAACATCACTTCTTCGGTTTCAAGAACAGCATCATAACCCGAACGGCCAGGATTTACACCGTGTGTCATGTAAAAATTATGCATAAAATCATAAACTTCCTGTGGTTTTGGGAAGGTTGTTGCTCCATTATCAAAGTAAATAAGTTTTGTCATTATAAATAAATTTAATTAAAAACAGTTGCAAAGATAGTTTATTTAGTTGAGAGTTGAAAATTGAGAATTGAGAATTTTGTATCCGAGTTTAGATATTATTATTTCAAACAAAGAAAAATATTTCTTATGATTTGCGTATAGAAATTAAACCAAAACTAAAAACGGTTAACAGATATTAATACTATCGAAACTCAAAAAAATTTCAATACTACAAAAAAAGATAATAGCATTATTACCTCAAAAAGATACATTTTGTATAAAAGATAGCTACACTTTGTATCAATAACAGAAACAGCATATTATTATATTTTTTATTACAAAACTATACTTTTGCAAAATTTTTTGATTTTAACCAAATAATAATACTAATAATTTAACAATTAAATGATTATGAAGAAATCAAGCTTTACACGTTTACTTTTAGTTATCACAACTATTCTATTAATTTGCACTAATGCTTATGCTGCAAATTACAATGTATCATCAAGTAGTGCCGTCATTACTTCACCGGGTGCTCACACCATCACCGGTACAACCACTTCAAACACTATTGCTATTAACAATTCCTCGGCAAATGCAGTTTACAACATAACATTAAATGGTGTTAATATAAATGCGACGACATGGAATAGTTCTTTTACTATTACAAATAGTGCATCAAGTGCTATGACTGTTAACCTTATTGTTGTTGGCAGTAATACTCTTATCGGCTACAATCACGGAGGAATTAAAACTGAAGCAGGAACAGTAAATATTGTATTTACAACTACCGGCACAGGAACTCTAACAGTTGGATCACAATATTCCAGTACAGCTCCGCTTCAACAAGGTGGTGGAACACTAAATCCTTCTATAGGCGCCAATACTACTGCTACTGCAACTTTTGGCGGCACATCAATGACTGTTAGTGCAGCTTTTACCGCTGCAATGCAAGCAAGTAATTATGGGAAAAATCTTGTTCTCACACTAAATTCTCAAAATTTAAGTTCGGATGCCACTTTATCAAACTTAACAGTAAATTCAGGTACACTTACTCCCAGTTTCTCATCCAGTACATATACATATAATGTAACTGTAGGTTACAATGTAAGTTCAATTACAATCGGAGCAACTGCAAATAATGCGAATGCGACGGTTGCAGGCGCTGGAACTAAAACCATATCTGTTGGTAACAACAGTTTTAATGTTATTGTAACTGCCCAAGATAATAGTTATACTCAAACTTATACGGTTAATGTTTACCGCAAATCGAACGACGCCACTTTATCAACGCTTACGGTAAGTGAAGGCGCATTAACACCTTCGTTTACACCCGCAACATTTACATATAATGTTACCGTAGGATATGATATAAGCTCGCTTACGATCGGAGCAACCGCAAATAATTCCAATGCGACGGTTGCCGGCGCTGGAACTAAAACCATATCTGTTGGCAACAACAGTTTTAATGTTATTGTAACTGCCGAAGATAATAGTTATACTCAAACTTATACGGTTAATGTTCACCGCAAATCGAACGATGCTACCTTATCCAATATAGCTTTAAGTTCGGGTATGCTTTTGCCGAACTTTACTTCTAATAATTTTATATATAGCGTAGAAGTGGTTTATGATATAGAAGAGCTTACTATTGCTGCTACAACAAATCACGCTAACGCAACAGTTTCAGGTGAAGGCATTAAAGTTTTGGCTATCGGCAACAATCTATTTTCACTTATAGTAACTGCGGAAGATAATAATTACACACATACTTATACGATTTTTGTACGTCGTTTATTGAATGATGCTACTTTATCGGGAATAACCATCAACGAAGGCACACTTACACCGGTTTTCAATCCGAATACTTATGAATATAACGTAACTGTAGATTCCAATATAACTTCCATTACAATCGGAGCAACTGCAAATGATAGCGGCGCATCGGTCGATGGTAACGGCACATATAATTTAGAGTACGGTGAAAATATTATCTATATTGTAGTAACCGCCGAAGACGGAACGGAATTAGTTTATGTTATCATTGTTTATCGCAAATCAAATGATGCTACTTTATCAACTCTTACAGTTAGTCAAGGTGAATTAACTCCCACCTTTGATCCCAATACTTATGAATACGATGTAACGGTTGTTTATGATGTAGAAGAACTTGACATTTTAGCAACTGCAAGCCATATCAATGCAACAGTCACAGGAATTGGCTCTAAAACTTTATCGGTTGGGGATAACAGTTTTAATATTATAGTAGAAGCGGAACATGATATCCATACTACAACTTATACTGTTAACGTACGTCGTCAATCCAACGATGCAACATTATCAGACATAACAGTAAATCCGGGTACTTTATCGCCAACTTTTTCACCAACAATATTAAATTATACAGTAGAGGTTCCTTACGAAACAATTTTTATTGATATAATAGGTACGACCAACCATACAAATGCTATGGTAACAAATGCATCTCATTATCAATTATCTCTTGGAGAAAATGTGGTAACTTTGATGGTTACCTCCGAAGACGGTATTTCAACCGCAATATATACTATAACTGTAACAAGATTATTAAATAGTGATGCAAGTTTAAAGAGCATTTACATTAATAATGGCGTATTAGACCCTGCTTTCAACACACAAACATTCAGTTATACTGTTAATGTTCCGAATACTGTATCAAATATAACCGTCACGGGTTCATCAAACTGTCCGTACGCTACAGTTGCCGGCAATATTACCAACTCGTCTATTAATGTTGGAAGTAACATATTTACTATTACTGTTACTGCACAGGATGAAGCTACTGAGTTAACCTATACAGTTACGGTAATAAAAGCTGCTAGTACAAATGCAAATCTTCAAAGTTTAATAGTAAGCGAAGGTTCATTAGTACCGGGATTCAATGCTAATATTACCAACTACAGTATTAATCTGCCGAACGAGACTACAAGTATTTCAATTACAGGAACAGCAAATTACTCAGGCGCTTCTGTTAACGGTAATGTTACTAACGCTCCACTGTCAGTTGGCCAAAATACATTTACAATACAAGTAACTGCTGAGGATGGTACAACAACAAAAAATTATACAATAAATGTTTATCGCAATCAAAATTCCGATGCAACTTTATCTGGTATAACAGTAAGTCAAGGTACATTAACTCCTACATTTAATTCTTCAACAACAAATTATTTGTTAAATGTACCCAATGAAATAAGCACTATTACCATTACAGGCACAGCTAATAACAGCAATGCTACGGTTGCCGGCAATGTTACTAACGCTCCTATTTCTGTTGGGAAAAATATATTTGTAATTACAGTAACAGCTGAAAACGGTATAAATACAAAGAACTATACCATTGAGGTTGATCGTACTGCAAGCGCCGATGCAACTTTATCAAGTATAGTATTAAGTGAAGGCACATTAGCTCCTGCTTTTAGTCCTAATGTTACAACATATACGGTAAATCTTCCTAATTCCACAACAAACATCAGTATTACAGGCGCTTCTAATCATCCTGAAGCAATTGTTCAAGGTAATATTAATAATTTGCAATTAATTGAAGGTTTAAATACTGTAACATTATTAATTATTGCGGAAAATCAATCAACAACACAAACCTATGTAATTAATATTTATCGTGAAGTAAGTCTATATTATACAATTTACTCAAATGTGTTTAATGGCGTCGGCGGAATAATTAATCCCGAAGGCATTCAAACTTATATAATGGGGAGTGATATTACTTATACAATAACACCGGATGACGGTTATTATATTTCAGAATTATTGATAAATAATATTAATGTAGATGTTACTGATAATTACACCTTTACTAATGTTGTTGAGAATCATTCTATTGTAGTAAAATTCTTACCTGAGTTAGGAATAGAAGATATGAATGAGATTGAAATCAAAGTATATCCGAATCCAGCAACTAATTATGTAATTATCGAATCTAAGGAAATTATTAATAGTGTTGTAATTTTCAACTCAACCGGCAAAAAGATTTTTGAAAATAGAAATATCGTAATGAATTCAATAAGAATTGATATTAATAATTATCCTACAGGGATCTATTATATAAATATTGACGGAGAAACTGAAAAGATGATTAAGAATTAATTAAACAGAAATAAATAAGGTAATATTTTTACATCTTGCATAAAGATGTGCATTTAAAAGGCTGCCTTTCGGACAGCCTTTTTTGTTTATCTGATTTTTGTTAAACCGATATCGGCTTTACTAAAATGACGAATTAGCTTTTCGATCCGTTTTTATCTTCTGGCCAAATATAAAACATTTAAAAAGCAATAACTAAACATTAGATAAATAATAAAATAACCGAAAATTACACAAAATAAAAAGCGACCGTCTTTCGACAGTCGCTTTATTAATTTACATAAAAAAGCACCGCAATAAAAAACTACGGTGCTTTTTAAAAAACTAAAATTTATTTATTTCACTTCTTCGAAGTCAACATCTTGTACATCATCTGTATTGTTATCACCGGATGAGTAAGCTTGTCCTGCATCGTTAGCGCCAGCATCTTGTTGCTGATTTTGTGATGCTTTATACATATCCTCACTTGCAGCGTGCCATGCATTATTTATTTTCTCCATAGCAGCATCAATTGCACTGAGGTTTTTGTTCTTATGAGCTTCTTTTAACTCTTCAAGAGCAGATTCAATCGGAGCCTTTTTATCAGCCGGTAATTTATCACCAAACTCTTTCAGTTGTTTTTCAGTTTGAAAAATCATAGAATCGGCAGAGTTAATTTTATCTACTTCTTCTTTTTGCTTTTTATCAGCTTCGGCATTAGCTTCAGCTTCGGCTTTCATCTTTTTAATTTCGTCTTCAGACAAACCGGAAGAAGCTTCAATTCTAATGTTTTGTGATTTACCGGTACCTTTATCTTTAGCAGTAACATTAAGAATACCGTTGGCATCAATATCAAATGATACTTCAATCTGAGGTATTCCTCTCGGAGCAGGAGCGATTCCGTCTAAATGGAATCTGCCTATACTTTTGTTTTGAGCTGCCATTGGTCTTTCGCCTTGGAGAACATGTATCTCTACAGCAGGTTGATTATCTGCAGCAGTAGAAAATGTTTCGGATTTTCTTGTAGGAATAGTAGTGTTTGCATCAATTAATCTTGTAAACACACCGCCTAAAGTTTCAATTCCGAGTGAAAGCGGAGTAACATCAAGAAGTAAAACATCGTTTACTTCACCTGTTAATACACCACCTTGAATAGCTGCACCGATTGCAACAACTTCATCAGGATTTACTCCTTTTGAAGGAGCTTTTCCGAAGAAATCTTCAACAACTTTCTGAATAGCAGGAATACGTGTAGAACCACCGACTAAAATAACATCATTAATATCACTTGTTTTATATCCTGCATCTTGCAAAGCTTTTTTACAAGGTTCAATTGTTCTACGAATTAAATTATCAGCCAATTGTTCAAACTTAGCTCTTGTTAAAGTTTTAACTAAGTGTTTAGGAATACCGTCAACAGGCATTATATAAGGCAGATTAATTTCTGTTGAATTTGTACTTGATAATTCTATCTTTGCTTTTTCCGCAGCTTCTTTCAACCTTTGCATAGCCATAGGATCTTTATGAAGATCTATACCTTCGTCTTTTTTAAATTCATCCGCAAGCCAATCAATAATAACGTGATCAAAATCATCGCCACCGAGATGAGTATCGCCATTAGTAGATTTTACTTCAAATACACCGTCACCGAGTTCAAGTATAGAAATATCGAAAGTACCGCCACCAAGGTCGAATACTGCAATTTTTTCATCATTACTTTTTTTATCAAGACCATAAGCCAATGCGGCGGCAGTCGGTTCATTAATAATTCTACGGACTGTCAGACCTGCAATTTCGCCTGCTTCTTTAGTAGCCTGGCGTTGTGAATCGCTAAAATAAGCCGGGACTGTAATAACAGCTTCCGTAACTTCTTGGCCAAGATAATCTTCAGCAGTTTTTTTCATTTTTTGAAGAATCATTGCAGATATTTCTTGAGGTGTATATTTTCTATCATCAATAACAATTCTCGGAGTATCATTATCTCCTTTTACAACTCCATACGGTAACCTTTTAATTTCTTTATCCAATTTACTAAAATTTTCACCCATTAAACGTTTAATAGAATAAATAGTTTTCGTTGGATTAGTAATAGCCTGACGTTTTGCAGGGTCACCTACTTTTCTTTCACCGTTATCGGTAAAAGCAACAATAGAAGGGGTTGTGCGTTTTCCTTCTGAATTCGGAATGATAACAGGTTCATTACCTTCCATTACGGCAACACAAGAATTTGTTGTGCCTAAGTCAATACCAATAATTTTTCCCATAATATTATATTTTTAATTTATTATCTAATTTTAAATTTTACTATGGGAAAAACAACTATCGTGCCAGTACAAAAAATGTTAAACTTTCATGACAAAACGACAGAATGTTGTCATGTTACAATAAATAGAAACAGAGGGGATTTATTAGAATGTACTGAATTTCAGACCATCATATTCATATCCGTCGTAAAGAACCGCTTTTGTAGCATCGCTAAAAACACACTGATACCGGTAAGCTATACGGGAGGTAATTAAGCCTAAGCCATTTTCTACATTTGTATAATTAGGAACGTCCTGATTTAATCCGGTTGACATATTCGCCATTGACAAATATTCATAGTAAGCCTTACCGGCGCTTTTAAAAATCAATGTAAAATAATCAAGGCGTCTTTTGTCCACAGCATCTTCTTGTGTTTGATCGGAATAAAGTACCGATCTCAACATCATGCTAAAGAATGATGCGCTTTGTATATCTTTTGTAATCCTTCCATTGGTCAGATTTTCATTTGCATTTGTTACCGAAAACAAATTATTCCAGGGTATAATTCGTCTTATAGTATCTCCATTTTTTAATAATTCCGAAATAATAATTTCAGCACTGACATTTGTATAATATCCATTAGTAATAGTATCCCATGTAATAGATTGCTTATGGTCTTTACTGCTTAAAAATGATACAGTTCCCGGATCACCGGATGTCGGGTTAAATACAGGAAGTCTTAAATTCATTGTTTCACTTACTAAAGGTATAGTAGCGCCAACTTCCTCACCGGAATTATTTAGTATTCTTACTTTATATGTATATGAATTTTTAGATGGATATGTAGTGTAAAGAGCATCTAATTCATTATATGTAACCGCTGCATATACAGTTTGATACGGGCTGTAGAAAATACCGCTGTCTTTATTGTCAATTTCTACCGGCTCAAAATCAAATATTTTTACTAATGTCCCATTATTATATTTTTCAAGCGTAACCGATATATTCTCATATTCAGATGAATCTCTAATTCCGGCCAAAGTAAGAATATTGTCATTAGCTAAAAATGCTTTTGTTACTTTTATGTATGATATTGAATCGTTATGGTCTAAAAAAGTATAAACTACAGTTGTCTCTTCCCAATCAGTTGCTAAGTTTATTGAATTATCACATGAGGAGAAAAAAAGTAATAAGGTCAGAATTAGCACAATATTTATGTTTTTCATCTTAAATGAATTTATATAACTTGCAAAGATAATATTTTAATTGAGAAATCAAAAAATGTCATTTTGTTATTTGATAAATTAGACTTTGGAAATTAAAATAATAACTTAATCTATGAAACAGTTACATTAAAATGATTAAACATCTTTTATATTATCTTATCCTTCTTTCAATATAATCATTAATATATTCAGCTGTTTCTTGTATTCCAAGCAAAGAAGTATCTATCAGTAAATGATATGACTCCGCGGCACCCCATTTTTTGTCTGTAAATTTTGCATAATATGCCGATCTGGATTTATCTCCTTTAGAAATAAGTTTTTCAACTTTCGACTCTTCGATATTTAGTTTTCCGGAAAGATTTTTAATACGGAATTCTTTAGGGGCAAAACAAAAGATATTGATACATTCTGCCGTATCTCTTAAAATATAATCCGCACACCTTCCGATAAATATGGCATTACTATCTTCAGAAAGTTTTTTCATAACATCGGAATGAATTTTGAAAAGATATTCTTCCGAAATTACGGTAGGCGTACTATTTATATTTATTGAACCGCTTGTTCCAGGGAAATAATCAAACAAAGGTGAAGTGATTATTGATCTTTTTTCATCATAAGCTTCAAACAATTCTTCCGAAAATCCGCTTTTGATAGCTGCCATTTTAATCAACTCATTATCATAAAAATTCCATTTCAATTTCGAAGCCAGAAGCTTTCCTATTTCATGGCCGCCCGAGCCAACGCTTCTTCCGATGTTTATTGCAAAATTTTTCATCTTGAGTCAATATTAATAATCATTGCAAATATACTATTTTTGCAAAACGAAAAAAATATTTTGAATAAGAAAATTTTAAATCTTGCAATTCCCAATATCATTACTAATATAACAGTTCCGTTATTAGGAATGGTTGATCTCGCTATTGTAGGGCATATAGGCGACGAAAAGCATATCGGAGCAATTGCTCTGGGAACAATGATTTTTAATTTAATTTATTGGAATTTTGGTTTTTTAAGGATGGGTACAAGCGGATTCACCGCGCAAGCTTACGGAGCAAACGACACAAAAGAAGCTCTGAGAATTCTGGTTCGCGGGTGTGCCATTGCAATTGCTATCGCGTTTTTTCTGATATTATTACAATCGCCGATCGGTTGGTTATCCGGAAAATTAATTAAAGGTACGGAAGAAACAATAAATTTAGCTCTAAGTTATTTTTATATTCGTATTTGGGCAGCTCCGGCAACACTCGGACTTTATGTTCTAAAAGGCTGGTTTATCGGAATGCAGAATGCTAAATATCCGATGATTACTGCAATCACCTTAAATATTGTGAATATTGTCTTCAGTTTAATCTTTGCCGTGCATTTAAAAATGGGAATCAGAGGGGTTGCTATAGGAACGGTTTTGGCACAGTATAGCGGATTAATAATAGCAATAATTCTTTGGTTTAAGAAATACGGTGAATTAAAAAAAGATATCGATTTAAAATCCAGTTTAAACCTGAAAGCAATGAAAGCATTCTTTAAAGTGAATGGCGATATTTTCTTCAGAACTTTATGTTTAGTTGCGGTCTTTACTTTTATTCCCGCAATCTCCGCATCTATGGGCGACAGGATTTTAGCGGTAAACACATTGCTTATGCAGCTTTTTACTCTTTTCTCTTATATAATGGACGGATTTGCATACGCCGGAGAAGCTTTGGTCGGAAAGTATGTCGGTGCAAAAGATAATACATCTTTGCAGAAATCTATAAGGTTGCTATTGCGATGGGGATTCATTATTACCGCAGCATTTACGATTATTTATCTTTTCTGGGGAAGAAATATTTTATCGTTATTAACTAATAATAAAGATATTATTGATTCTGCTATGGAATATATTGTTTGGAGTTTATTGGTTCCTATTTGCGGATTTGCTGCTTTTTTATTCGATGGAATTTACATCGGAGCAACTGCATCCAAAACAATGAGAAATACTATGTATATTGCTACGACTATATTTTTCGGATTATATTTTCTTTTAATCAATCCTTTAGGAAACAATGGTTTATGGATAGCATTTTTGTTTTATTTAGCTTTCAGAGGCGGATTGCTATGGATTATGTCAACAAAAAGAATTAAAGTTTAAATGATATTTAGATTTCAACAATTTGAAGTTTCTCATTATAGAAGCACAATGCAAATAGGTACTGACGCCGTTTTACTTGGCGGATATTTATCAAGACTTATTGGGAATGAAGAAAATATATTTCAAATTTTGGATATCGGAACTGGATGCGGCGTCATAGCATTAATTGCTGCGCAGAAAATACCAAATTCAGAGATTACCGCTATTGATATCGATGAAAATTCTGTTCTTGAAGCAACGGAAAACTTTAGTAATTCAAAATGGAATATTAAACTAAAAGCAGAGCATACTTCTTTACAAGAATTAACGAAAGAGAACAAATCAACCTTCGATCTTATAATATCGAATCCCCCATATTTTGAAAATTCATTGAAATCGGGAAATCAGTTTAAAGATATGGCTCGCCACAACGACAGCTTACCATTTAATGTTCTGGCTCTATGCACGGAAAAACTATTGAGTAAAAACGGGAAATTCATCTGCATTCTACCTACAGTAGAAGCGAGGGGATTTATACGAACCGCTTTGATTGAAGGTTTATTCTGTAATCAAATTGTAGAAATATTTTCCAAAGAAAACGATTCAAGTCCAAAACGAATGATAATGGTATTTCAAAAGAAGAAGGAGGAAAGAATTGTGGAAAGATTTGTTATTGGAGATGAGGTGTACAAAGATATTGTTAACGATCTGTTGATTTAATTTTTTGGGGATCAACCATGTCATTTACAAGAACATAACAACGAAGCAATTATTTTTTTGTATTTCAAATTGCTTCGTTGCTATATTTATTAAAATAATACTATTTTCGATAGGATATTATCTTCATTCGAAAATAATCCTTTCGGTTTTCACACTTCTACGCTTTTTTCAAGACTATCGCAGTGCCCATTCCGCCTCCAATACACAATGATGCCAAGCCATATTCTTTATTATCTCTCAACATTTCATGTATTAATGTAACTGTAATACGGTTTCCTGAAGCTCCGATAGGATGGCCTAATGCTATGGCGCCGCCGCTGATATTGGTTCGTTCATCAATCCATTCGCGAGTTACTCCATGCTCTTCCGTAAGAAGTTTAATAACGCCCAATGATTGAGCTGCGAAAGCTTCGTTTAGTTCAATAATATCCATATCTTTCAACTTCATATTAGCATTTCCAAGAGCTTTTTTAATTGCAGGAATCGGACCTAGTCCCATCACTTCAGGCTCTACACCGCCTTGTCCGACACCAACAATCTCTACTAAAGGAATAAGGTTGTATTTCTTAACGGCTTCTGCGGATGCAAGCATAACAAAAGAAGCACCGTCATTGATTCCGGAAGCATTTCCGGCCGTTACGGTACCGTCTTTCTTGAAAGCAGGTCTCAGATTAGATAATTTTTCAAAACTTGTAGTGCGATTCGGATATTCGTCAGTATCAAAAACTATTGTTTCCTTTTTGGTAGTTATTGTAATCGGAACAATTTCATCCTTAAATTTCCCCGCATCAATTGCAGCAATAGCTTTTTGTTGAGATTTGATGGAAAATTCATCTTGTTCCTCACGGGTTATATTATATCTTTCGGCAATGTTTTCAGCAGTAATTCCCATATGATACCCTTTGAAAGCATCAGTAAGTCCGTCGGTAACCATATGATCTACAATTGTAATATCGCCCATTTTGTTTCCGTTACGCACAGTATTCGGCATTACATAACCGGAATTAGACATTGATTCCGTACCGCCTGCAAGAACAACATTCTCCAATCCTGCTTTTATATTTGCATACGCAGTAAGAATTGATTTCATACCGCTGCCGCAAATCATATTAATTCCATAGGCAGGAACTTCCGGTGGAATACCGGCTTTGATCGCGGCCTGACGTGCAATACCTTGTTTTTTACCTGCGCTCAGAATATTTCCGCAGATAACTTCGTCTATATTAGCAGGATCTATTTTTGTTTCTTCGAGGATATTTTTAATAACCTCAGCAGCCATATCGGCAGCTTCTAAACTTGATAAACTGCCCAAAAATTTTCCGATTGGAGTTCTTTTTGCAGCAACGATATATACTTTATTCATGATTATAATGTTTTATGGTTGATTTGATTCCGGATTTTGATATCTAGGGTTCGAATTCAGGACGTTATATAAAACGAAATGATAAACCTTTATTAATTAAGAAATTCAACGATTGATAAAAGATTTCTAATTTCTCTCTATGATTTTTTTGCGTTCTCAACTATTCCATTCTCATACTCTTTATATCTTCGGGAATAATAAGAGTTGCTTCGGTCGCAGCTTTTACTTCGTCAATGGTGAATTCAGGATTAATTTCAATTAAAATCAATCCTTTAGGACTAACTTCTATCACACCCATTTCGGTGATAATAAGATTAACTTGTCCTGCAGCTGTTAACGGCAGAGTACATTGTTTCAGGATTTTCGGCTCGCCTTTTTGAGTATGCTCCATTGCAAGCACGACTTTCTTAGCACCTACAATAAGGTCCATTGCACCGCCCATGCCGGGAGTAAGTTTACCCGGAATGATCCAATTTGCAAGATTACCTTTTTCATCAACTTGAAAAGCTCCTAAGAAAGTAGCGTCAACATGGCCGCCGCGAACAATTCCGAAAGAAGTAGCGCTATCGAAAGTAGAAGCACCGTCTTTCAATGTGATGTAACCGCCGCCGGCATTCACAAAATCTTTGTCTTCTTGTCCGGCTTCCGGTGTGGGGCCGATTCCCATTGCGCCGTTTTCACTCTGAAGGATTACATTTACACCTTCGGGTAAATAATTCGGAATTAAAGTCGGCAAACCGATTCCGAGATTTACCACATCACCATCTTTTAATTCGAGAGCCGCTCTACGAGCAATTGTTTCTCTTATTTGATTTTTATCCATAATATTTATGTTTTAGCTACAAGCTGCAAGTGAGATTTTTTATAACTTGTAACCTGTTACTTATTATTTCTTCTAACAAATTCTTGAGCAATAAAAGATCCAACATCGTCGGAATAAGTATTCATTCCGAAACCTGCATCATAACCTAATTCTTTGGCGAGTTCGTGAGTTATACGCGGTCCGCCGCAAATAAGAATAATTTTATTTCTTAATCCTTCGGCTTCAAGCATTTCAACGAGTTCTACCATATTTTTAATATGAACATCTTTTTGTGTAACTGTTTGAGATACCAGCATTACATCAGCATTCAGTTCGATAGCTTTTGCGATAAAATCTTCATTAGGGACTTGGCTACCCATATTTAATGCTTCGAACATTTCATAGCGTTCGAGACCATAATGTCCGGCATAGCCCTTCATATTCATAATAGCATCAATGCCTACGGTATGTGCATCGGTACCGGTACTTGCACCTATAACAACAATCTTTCTGCCTACATTTTCCCTTATATAATTATCGGTTTCTTCCATACCCCAAGTTGTAGATTCAACTTTCGGAACATGAATATTTGTATAATCTACAGTATGAATGCTATTTCCATAACAGTTGAAGAAGGTGAACCCTGGGGTTAATTCTTCGTAAAATACAACAAGAGGATTTTCAAAACCCATTTTTTTCATCAGTAATTTTGCCGCTTCAACAGCTTCATTACCTGCAGGAACAGGAAGTGTAAAACTCACCTGAGTTTTACCGTCGTTCATTGTATCCCCGTAAGGTTTAACTTTTTTAAGATCAAGAGTTTTATCAAACTCCTTAGAATCCATAGAATATAATCCGCCACTCATATATTTTCTTTCTTTATTATCTATTTTTCATTGATTCAACAAAAGGGTTTAGATATTTTTCGTTTTTGGGACTAACCCCGTTTAAACCCTTTCCGCCATTTCGAGGGCGTTTTACATCGCCGAAAATACCTTTTTCCAAAGCAGTAAACAATCCTTCATCATTTATTTTTCCCAGCAACTCTATAGAATCGTCAAGAACTTTTTGTGCACGTTGCTGAATCATTCCGTTTTCCTTAAACTCAACTTCGTCTCCGATATTCTTCATATTGTTGAAAATATATTTCGCATTTTCAATAGCAAGAAATCTATCACTCATAAACGGCGTATGAATAGCTTCGGTAGGCATTCCGAGTAATTGTATTCCCTGGTTTGTCCATTTTCCGATTATATTAAACAATGCATCCTGAAGATGTCCACGGAAAATATTACCAGTCATAAATTTAGTCGGCGGCATATATTTTAAAGGAGCATTAGGGAAAATTTCTCTTGTCATTTGTGCTTGAGCAAGCTCATAAAGAAAACCGTTTTCCAGTTTAGGATCCATTTCGAAAGCATGGCCTAATCCCATTTGTTCTTCTGGAATACCTGCAATAAGCGCAAGTTGTTCATTAATAAAATCCGAAGTTAAAACAGTATGCGCTTCATCAAAAGCATCTGCAGTAGTAAGATAATTATCTTCTCCCGTATTAATAATTACGCCTGCAAAACCATTAATAATTCTGGAAAAATATTGATCTACGAGAGTACGCTGCATATTTATATCCCGGAAAAGAATTCCGTAAAGGGCATCATTGAGCATAACATCAAGGCCTTCAAGGGCGCCCATAACTGCAATTTCCGGCATGCATAATCCGGAACAATAATTACACAGGCGAATATATTTCCCGACCTCCTCTCCTACTTCGTCAAGAGCTTTACGCATTATGCGGAAGTTTTCCTGAGTAGCGAAAGTTCCGCCGAAGCCTTCGGTAGTAGCACCGTATGGGACATAATCGAGTAAACTTTGTCCGGTAGTACGGATTACTGCGATAATATCCGCACCTTGCCTGGCTGCAGCCTGAGCCTGAATAACATCTTCATAAATATTTCCGGTAGCAACTATAACATAAATATACGGCTTTTCACCTTCGCCCAAAGTTTTTATATAATTCTCACGGCGAAATCTGTTGTTTTTAATCTTCTCAATACTTGCTTTGATATAAGGATTAAGAGCATTCAAAATATCTTTTTCCGAATGAGTTTTATATTTTGTTACTTCAATTTCATTTGAAGCGATTTTTTCTGCAATTGCCTGAGGAGAAAGTCCGGTTTCAACAACCGCATTTCCGAGGTAAAACATAACACCTTCGCCTAATCCGTTAGCGTTTCTAATATCATCTACAACTACATTAGGAAGCGGAACAGCGTTTTCGTCGGTTCCGTCTATCCCGAGCAAACGGCATATTGTACGTTCAACAGCTACGGTAGTATAATTATCTACAAAACCCTGCACATCATCCGCAATATTTTTTGCTATACTCTTTGCGTGATTAACTTTACTAAAATCAATACCTAACTTACTTTTTTGCATAAAAATCCAATATTATTTTTTAGCTTACAAAGATAAGACAATATTTTGAAAGTGGACAAGAAGAGAATAAAAGACACAAGATATTATGATTTCAAAAAGGAAGTTGAAAGGGTAAAAGTGTAATATCGAAAACAATAGAATGATATTATAATTTTCTTATTGTGTCAAAGTTTCTTTTTGAAAAGTCTTATCTGAAATTTTGACAGAATCTATTTTATACTTTCTCCGTAAAATATTGGGATAATATACAATAAAAGTGGGAGTTGCAAAATTATGTATAGTCTAAGATATGTTTTATACCTTAAAACCTTTGTATTAATTCAAAATTTATTTGTATTGTATATAAAGGTTGTCGGAATTTTAATTGATCCGACTAACCTTTTATTTCGATTTTTTTACTTTAATATTACTTTTTCAACTTGTTCAATGATATACATATCCGCATGTTCTCCCGGGATTCTGTTACCATCCTGATCAAGCATAAAAAGTCTGTTCTCACCAACAAGATACATTTCAACACCATCTTCCGAATCGAAAGTAATTTTATTTCCTTCGTCATTCCAGATAAACTTACCTTTTGATGTAAATACATTATTCGGTTCTTTACCCAGATAAACCATCTTTTTAGTATAATTTCCTTGATTATCAATTGTAATTACCACTTCAATACCCTCACAATCAGCACAGGGAATCATACCTTCGTATATTCCGGCATAATCTAAAGAATTTTGAGAGGTGTGTGAATCAGATTTAACTTCTGTTTTGGTACTTGTTTGTTCGTCTTTTTGAGTTTTCTTATTTCCGCATGAAACAAAAAACAGAATCATTGCGGATAAAATTAATAGTTTCTTCATTGTACTGCGTTTTTTAATTGATTAATGTTGCAAATATAATTCTTTTAGTTGAGAATAATTAAAAATAGAAAAAATACGTAAAAAGTTGATAAGAATATGAAAAATTACTTCGGATTTCAAAGTTCAAGTTTAAAATAAATTCATAATTTCATCTTTAAAACTCATAATCTACTAATTATCATTTCATTCATATTTTTAAAAAAAACTTGCTTCTTTCAAAAAAATAATTATATCTTTGTAGTGTATTATTAAACTAATACACTAATATTGTAAAATTATGGTAGAAATAGAAAATTTAAAATTTGGTTACGACAAGAAGAAATTGTTATTCAACAATTTGAACCTAAGCTTGTCTGAAGGTAAGATTTACGGCTTACTTGGTAGAAACGGAACGGGAAAAACGTCACTTTTGAAGATTATCATAGGAATGCGTTTTCCCGAATCCGGAAATTGTAATGTTTTTGGGAAAGAATCCCGGAAACGTTTGCCGTCTATGTTGGAGGAAATAATGTTTATTCCCGAAGAGGTTTATACTCCTAATTTAAGTATTTCGGATTATGAATCAGTATATTCATCATTTTATCCTAATTTCAATCACGAATATTTTATTTTGCTTTTGGAAGAATTTGAACTTTCAAAAAAAGATTATTTAAAAAAATTGTCTTTAGGCCAGAAGAAAAAAGCAGTATTAGCTTTTGCGATGGCTGCAAACACGAAAATTCTGATTTTAGATGAACCTACAAACGGATTGGATATTCCATCAAAATCGCAATTCCGCCGTATGATTGCTTCTTCTGTTACTGATGACAAATGTGTAATAATCTCCACACATCAGGCGCAAGACATTGAAAAGTTAATAGATTCTGTAATTATTCTGGATAATGGAAATATTTTACTTCAAAGTACAACAGAAGAAATAAGTGAAAAACTTGCAATTGAGATAACATCCGAAATTATGTCGCAAGCTTTATACTCCGAAGAAAGATTAGGCGGAGTATATAATGTTGTTAAAAATAATTATGACGAAGCGAGCGAGTTTAATTTGGAACTCTTTTTTAACGCCGTGATGGCTAACAAACAAGCGATGAAAAATTTATTTAATCCTAAAAAACAGTAAATTATGAACGATGTATTCAGTTTTAAAAGATTTGCTTTATTGATTAAAGCATTTTGGAAGGAAAATAAGAAAAAGGAAATGTGGTTTTTTATTACACTAACATCAGTATTAGTATTGATTTTTATAAATCTGCTTCTGTTTGCTATCAAAAATAATAATCCTGAAGGTAATGTTAGTTTCTATTTCGACTATATCTTTATATTATTAGCCGGTGCAGTTTTTCTAATAATGTTAAGTGCGGGAAATATTCTCGGCAAACTATCAAAAAAAGAAAATGCCATGTTTATGTTGTCAACACCTGCTTCGGCATTAGAGCATACATCTGTTGCTTTTCTTTTTAACATGATAATCTATCCTGCTATATTTATTATATTAGTATATATTCTTAATTTTCTTTTTATCGGTATATATTGTAATTCAATCGGCGTCAATTGGAACATGTTTAAACTCAGTGAGATTTCATTCAATGATTATTTCGGATTTTTTACTATTATCTCCGGAATGATCTTCGGAACCGTTTATTTTAAAAAACTCGGACTACCAAAAAGTTTTTTTATCTTCGGTGCCTACATTGTATTGCAATTGGTGATTATTAATCAATTTATGCCCGAAGGTGCCAGTTTTATGGGTGAATTTACAAATATGGATATTATAGAGAAAGGTACCGGTAGAAGAATAACAATTGATGGATTTATGTACTATTTCAAATATTTGCTATTTCCGTTATTTTGGGTTTTAACCTTTTTACGACTGAAGGAAAGAGAGGTGTAATCATGGAATTTAGAGAAAAGCAAGCTATTTATCTGCAGATCGCCGATTACATTTGCGATAATATTTTGAATGGGAAACATCAACCGGAAGAGAAAATATTATCGGTGCGCGAAATGGCTGTGAAATTAGAAGTAAATCCGAATACTGTTATGAGAACCTACGATCTTCTGCAACAACAGAATATTATATTCAACAAACGCGGAATCGGATTTTTCGTAGCTATCGGAGCAAAAGAAATCATAATTCAAAACAGAAAGAAACGATTTTTTGAAACTCAACTCCCCGACTTTTTTAAGACGATAAAATTATTGGGAGTTGATATAAAGGAAATTCTGGAAAGGTTTGAAGGATAAAAGTATGCACATACAAAGTCTTACAAAATTCAATCCGGCAAAATAAAAATTGAGATAAAAAATAAATCAAACAAAAATTTAATAAAAAATGAAGAAAACAAATATAATAGTAATAATCACTATAATAATAATTTTTGCAGGAATTTGTATCAATGGGATAATACTGAGAAACAGATTCTTAAAAGGTGAGTTTGACGATCCGTATAAAAACGGGATAAAAAAAGAGTTGCCGCAAATAACAGCCGTCAAAATTATGAACTGGCCGGGCAAATATTCAAATAATTACACAGGTAAATCAACAATTGTTTATTGCGATAGTATAAATGAAATAATTTCACAAACAAAAGAAGATATTTCTATGACAACCGAAGGTTCCCTTCTTACTGTATGGAAAGTAGTTTACAGCAATACATTAATAAAAATCTCCGATTTAGAAAACTTAGAAGCAAGTAATAATCAAAGTGTTTTTGTGAATGATTTCACACTAACCAATTTGGATATTTTAGCATCAGACAGTGTAACTATTACATTAAACAATTGCAAAATTGAGAATCTGAATATTAATGCGGATAATAAAGTAAAAATTGATTTAGATTCTACCAATTTAATTAAAAATATAAATTTAATTTTAACATCAAGCAGTACATTCTCATCCCGAAACATTGAATTCGATAATTTTATTTTTGATATTGAAGATGATTGTAGTTTGAATTTGTCGGGAAAATCGTTAAAAGTATTAACAGAATAATCAAAACTAATAATAAATAAGATGAAAAACAATAAAGAAATAATTTACGGTACAGGAATAACCATCGCTATATTTCTTATATCAACGTTAGTAGGTAAATCAATAAATATTGACAGCAAATTTTTTTCAAGTTCTATTACAACACATTTGCTAATGTTAATATTATCAATATGTGCTATTTTTATTTTCAAACGGCAAATTAATTTTAAAATAAAACTCCCTAAGTTTAAGACTATTTTTACACCAATACTTGCAGGATTGCTAATAACTATACTTGTGAATATAATTATGAGTATAACAACTATAATTTCCGGAGGAAATATCAGCGCTCATTCTTTGGTAAGTAATATGAATTTCATACAACTTTTTATCTCTGTTTTTATTTTAGCAAGTATTGCTGAAGAATTGCTATTCAGAGGTTTTCTTCAAAACATGCTTGCATCATTAAATAAATTCGGAATAAAACTTTTTAAAATCAGATTGAGTTTGCCTGTTATTATCAGCGCATTAATGTTCGGATTAGCACATATAATAATTGCACAGTCAGGTGCGGATTTCTGGTTAGTATTGCGTACGGTTATATTTACAACTGTCTTAGGATTGGCAGCGGGATATTACCAGGAGAAATACAATAATTCATTTTATGCCATAATAGTGCATATGGCTGGGAATTTACCGGCATTGATAAGTAGTCTTCTTATGATGTGATTTTTGTATCGGCAGATAGAATAATTGATATTGATAAATATCAATTTCCATAACTGTAATGTCCTATAATCTTATAATCAAAAAGACAATCTTCCAAGACTTGTCCGTTACCGATATTATGAATGATCAGAAGTTTTTTATCATCTTGAGATTTTTTATTCGATACTATTCCTATATGAGTTACACCTCCGCCCAAATCCCAGCAAACAATATCACCCGGAAAGTAATCATCGGAATTTCCCGAAATAAGTTTAACAACTCCGTATCTTGAAAAGAAAGTCATCAGATTCGGCACTCTTCTATGATCGATATTTTTATCGGGACGGGTAAGTCCCCAATTTTTCGGATATTTATCGAAGTTTGATTTCATATTCTCATGAACTTCTTTTTGAAGATCTATTCCGAGCTTCCTGTATGCACGAAAATTACATCCGTACAAACACCTTTGTCGGCAGGTAAATCACCATTAGGATAATCAATACTAAAATAAGAAGGATCGTATATCACCTTTTGCTTTGTTAGTACAAATGCAGAATCCGCAAGTCTATCATAAAAATTTGCTTGAGCAAAACTTACATTGAAGATCAGAATAAATTTCAGTATGATGAAAAATCTTTTCAAAACAAATGCATTCTTAATACGAAATAATCTATTTTTTCTTTTCCGAAAGTTTCTTCAAAACATCTTCCTGAACTCCCATAGGCAACGGCAAATATTGATAAAATTCCATGGAATAACTTGCTCTTCCTGATGTGATGTTTCTTAATTGAGTTGAATAACCGAACATTTCCATTAAAGGAACCGTGGCAACCACTTTCTGAGAACCTTTGCGATATCTTCTCATAGATTCTATCTTTCCTCTTCTTCTGTTCAAGTTACCGACAACATCACCGATATATTCATCAGGAGTATTTACTTCTATTTTCATAACAGGTTCCAGAAGAATCGGTTTCGCTTTGTTGAATCCTTGTTTAAAGCACATTTCGCCACAAACTTGGAAAGCCATATCCGAAGAATCTACAGGATGATATCCGCCATCAATTAAATATACTTTAACATCAACAATAGGAAAACCCGACAATACACCTTTTGCCATACATTTTACAATTCCTTTATTAACAGAAGGAATATATTCTCCCGGAATAACACCGCCCTTGATCATATCAACAAACTCATAACCTTTGCCGGTATTAGGCTCCATACGAATAACAGTATGTGCAAACTGGCCTTTTCCTCCGGTTTGTTTTACATGGCGATAATTTGATTCCACTGCTTCAGTAATTGTTTCCCTGAATGCAACCGATGGCTCTCCTACTTCAACATCTATTTTAAACTCTTCTTTCAACCTGTCTAACATAATTTCAAGATGAAGTTCACCCATTCCGGAAATTATTGTTTCCTCGGTTTCTTCATCGAATCTTGCGTTAAAAGAAGGGTCTTCATTAACAAGTTTATTCAGAGCTTCACCAAGTTTATCTTTATCTTTTTGTTTTACAGGTTGAATCTTTAGTTCGATAACAGAAATGGGGATATGAATAGATTCGAGCAATAGCGGATTGCTAGGATCGCAAAGAGTATCTCCTGTTTTAGTTGATTTCATCCCTACCAAAGCAACAATTTCTCCTGCGCCTGCTTCACTAATTTCTTCTCTTTCTTTTGCCTTAATTCTAAAAATTCTGCCGACTCTTTCATTTTTTTGTTTAGTTGCATTTAAAATCGGCATACCGCTTTGAATCTTTCCGGAGAAAATTCGGATAAAAGTTTGTTGTCCTACGTACGGGTCGTTTATCAATTTAAACGCTAAAGCCGAAAACGGCTCGTTTGAAGCAGGAACTCTGGTATGGGTTTTCTCTTCATCATCAAGATCATGGCCAACAATTGCACCTACATCAACAGGAGAAGGAAGATAATTAATTACCGCATCAAGCAAAAGCTGAATACCTATATTTTTATATGCGGCACCGCAAAAAACAGGAGTAATTAACAATTTCAAAGTAGCATTTCTAACCGCTTCCATCAACTTTTCTGCTGGAACTTCTTTCTCGTCAAAAAACATTTCCATAATTTCATCATCGAAATCGGCAAGTTTTTCGATAAGAGCATTTCTTGCAACTTCTACTCTTAATTTATATTCTTCCGGAATTGATTTTTCATGACGTTTATCATCTTCAAAAGTATAGGCAATTCTACTAACGATGTCTATTGTTCCCGTAAAAGAATCTTCGGTTCCCATTGGAATTTGCAACGGAACAGCATTTGCGTCAAGATATTTATTCATTTGACCGATTGCTTCATCAAAATCCGCGCCGGTTCTATCCATCTTATTTATAAATGCGATTCTCGGAACTCTATAACGGTCTGCTTGATTCCAAACAGTTTCGCTTTGAGGTTCAACACCGCCTACAGCACAAAAAACTGCAACCATTCCATCAATAACCCTTAATGAACGCTCAACTTCCACAGTAAAATCCACGTGGCCCGGAGTATCAATAAGATTTATCTGGTGGTCGTTCCAATTACACGTAATAGCAGCGGAAGCAATAGTAATACCCCTTTCCTGTTCTTGTTTCATAAAATCCATAGTGGCTTTACCGTCGTGAGTTTCTCCGACCTTTCTATTTGTACCTGTAAAATACAGGATTCTTTCCGATACTGTTGTTTTTCCGGCATCAATATGCGCGGCAATCCCGATGTTTCTGAGCTTATTTAATGACATAATAATAGAATTTTCAAAATTAAATTTTTAAAAGAATATTGATAATTAATGATTTATCCTACAAATACCCTTAGTTAAAAATGGCTGCAAAGGTAGGAATATTTTTTCATTCGACAAAATTTCTATGAAAAATAAATTTCATAGAATACGATTTTTTTGAAAAACTGAGAAAAATTTATGATTCCGCTTAAAATCAAAGTATACGAAAAACTTTATTTTAAAGAATATGGCGGCAATTACCGGACTAATTTTAACGAAGAAGTTAATTTAATAATATATAATCTATCAAAGTACATTTTAGAAATTTGTAAAAGTTCAAAACTCGGATTATAAAAAAATTCATAACCAGAAGATATAATAATAAAACTTAATAATTGAACTATTAATGATTTTATATTTATTTCTTTCTTAAATTATCACATTGATTCATATTTTTTTAATTATTATTAAATTTTATTCTTAACTTTGTAGCGATATTAATATTCCCAAAAGAAAAATAATAATAATTAAAACTATTTAACTATGACACCAAATGTACTATTGATGCAAAAAGCCAAAGAATCTCTCCAAGGCATGTGGGGAACAGCGGCTATTACAACTTTATTTTTTGGATTGCTTGAAGGAGCAATAACTTGTATTCCGGGATTAGGTCTAATTTTCGGCGGACCATTAGCCTTAGGATATATAATATTTCTTATGACTGTAAAATCGGATAAACCTAATGCAAGGATTGAAAGAATTTTCGACGGATTTAAAGATTTCAGCCGTACATTAGTTGCATATGTACTTGTTCTTGTATATATTTTCCTTTGGACATTGCTGTTTATTATCCCCGGTATTATAATGGCTTACGCTTATTCAATGACATTCTTTATTCTTGCTGAAGATAAAAATATAAGCGCCAGCGATGCTTTAAAGAAAAGCAAGCAAATGATGATGGGCTACAAATGGAAACTCTTCTGTTTGAATTTACGTTTCTTCGGCTGGGCATTTTTATGTATCCTCACATTAGGTATCGGATTTTTCTGGTTGCGACCATATGTCTATATGTCTCATCTTAATTTCTATCATGATATCACAGGAAAACTATCCGATACAATAAAGGATAAACCGGTAAACTCAAACATAGATCCGAATCCGGACCCAAATTCCAATATCACTTCCAATATCGACGAATCTTACCGAATGGATGATAACTCAAATTATAGTCCTACCGCAGAAGAAACCAACGAAAACATTATAGACGAAAACATTCCGGGCGTTGGCGTTGAAATTGTGGAAATTGAAATAGAAGTAGAAGAACATTCTGAGAAAGAGGAGTAAAACTATTTTTAGTTTGTTAATGTTTTAAGGTATTTCGAAAGGAATACCTTTTTTATTACTCGTTGTAACAACAATCACAGGCAATTACAAATACGCAGAATAATTTTATCATTCAACTTTAAGGCAAAAATTTGTTTATCGGAAGAAACTAACTGTTTATTTCTTACTCTCAATTTTCTTTGTGCTCAGCAATCCGCAAGCGGCATCAATATCCTGACCGCGTGAAATTCTGATAGTTGTGGAAAAACCTTTATCACTCAACTTGTCCCTAAATTCTTCCATAGCTTCTCTGTCTGGCGATTCAAATTTTTCACCAGGAACAGAATTATATGAAATCAAATTAATAATACACCTCAATCCGTTTAAAATCCTTGTCAATTCCTTTAAATGTTTATCGCTATCATTATAACCTTTAAACATAATATATTCGAAAGAAACTTTGCGTTGTTTTCCCCAATCATAAGAGCGCAAAGCCTTTAAAATTTCGGATATAGGATATTTTTTGTTAATCGGCATAAGTTCATTGCGTTCATGTTCAAAAGGAGTATGCAAACTTATCGCTAAATTACAATCGCTATTTTCAAGAAACTCATTAATTTTAGGAACAATTCCAACGGTCGAAACAGTAATCCTTTTCTTTCCGATTTTAAAACCATATTCGGCAGTTAAAATTTCCAATGCATTTATCACATTATCAAAATTATTAAAAGGCTCGCCCATGCCCATAAACACAATATTCGTAATCAAATTGCGTTCCGGAATGGCATTAATCTGATTGATGATATCTTCCGTTGATAAACTTTCCTGAAAACCCTGTTTGCCTGTACTGCAAAAGGAACAAGCCATTTTGCAGCCCGCTTCTGAAGAAATGCAAAGCGTATGTCTTTTATCATCGGGAATATATGCACTTTCTATATAATTTCCGTTTTTGGTTTTAAAAAGATATTTTTTTGTTCCGTCCGAAGAAACTTTAACATCTATAGGAAGATTTTTTTTTATCTCAAAATGCTCGTCAAGAAGCTTCTGATTAGCCTTTGAAATGTTAAACATTTCATAAAAATCATCAGTTCCATTATTGTATATCCAATAGGTTAATTGCCTGGACACATACGACTTAAGTCCAAGTTTCACGATTTCCTCCCGAATTTCGGAAAGCGTTTTACCTATCAGTGGCGTTTTCATCAAAAAATTTTTGCAAAAGTAATAGAAAAAGTAGTACTTTTGTATCAAATTGGATAATTATATGTCAAAAGAAAAAAACGATGCGATATTATTGTCGGAAATAATTATTGAGGCAATGCTTTCAAAAAAGGCTGAAAATGTTATTAGAATGGATTTGAGAGATATACCTAATAGAGTTTGCGACTGTTTTGTTATTTGTAGTGGAAATTCATTAGTTCAAATCAACTCTATTCGTGATGCTATAATAGAGGAAGTTAGAAAAGCCGTGAAGGAAAAACCATGGCATGTGGAAGGTATTGAAAAATCCGAATGGTTGCTTTTAGATTATTCTAATGTTGTTGTACATATCTTTCTTGAAAGCACAAGGAAATTTTATAATATTGAAGATTTATGGGCTGATGCTCACATTGAAGAATTTAGTGATGAATTAGTAAAATAATTTATGGAAAATAATAAAGAACCCGAAAGGAAACAATCAAATCAAGGTAAAAATATAACTCCAAAAAAGAAAAGATTCAATATTTATTGGATCTATTTGATTATTGCTGTTATATTTTTAGGCTATAGTTTGTTTTTCTACAAAGGAGAAACAAAGGAAACTAATTGGCGCGATCTTAGCGAAATGCTGGCAAAAGGTGATATTTCACGACTTGTTCTCGTGAATAAAGACTTTGTTGAAATTTATATCAAACAAGATAAAATTGAAAATTATATTCAAGACGAAAGTTTGAAAAATAACAAAAACGCCATAAAAAAATACTATGACTATCCGATGTTTACATTTCAGATTAGTAGTGTTGATCAATTTGGTGAGGATATTAGAGAAGCACAGGCTAATTTGCCGGCGGAAGATGTTGTTTATTACGATAGCGAAAGGCGAAAAAGCTTGGGTGGCGATATTTTTCTGATGTTTCTACCTGTTGTTTTATTACTCGTATTCTTTTACTTTATGTTCCGCGGAGTCGGTAAAAACTCCGGAGGCGGAATGGGAGGCGGACAAATTTTCAATATCGGGAAATCGCAGGCACGACTATTTGATAAGGATACCTCAGTATCAATAACTTTTAAAGATGTTGCCGGACTTGAAGAGGCAAAAGTGGAAATTATGGAAGTCGTAGATTTTCTGAAACATCCGAAGAAATATACGGATTTAGGAGGAAAAATACCTAAAGGAGTTCTTTTGGTTGGTCCTCCGGGAACAGGAAAAACTCTGCTCGCAAAAGCTGTTGCCGGCGAAGCTAAAGTTCCTTTCTTTTCACTTTCCGGTTCCGATTTTGTTGAAATGTTCGTAGGTGTAGGCGCTTCCCGTGTAAGAGACCTTTTCAAACAAGCAAAAGACAAAGCTCCCTGCATTGTTTTTATTGACGAAATTGATGCTATCGGCAGGGCGCGCGGTAAAAATATTGCCACAGGCGCTAACGACGAAAGAGAAAATACTTTGAACCAACTTCTTACGGAAATGGACGGTTTCAGCGGAAATAACGGCGTTATCATCCTTGCGGCAACAAACAGAGCCGATATCTTAGACAGAGCTTTGCTTCGTGCCGGAAGATTCGACAGACAAATAAGTGTGGAACTACCCGATTTGAAGGAGCGCGAAGAAATATTCCAAGTTCACATGCGTCCTTTAAAAATCAATGATTCCGTTAAAGTTGACTTTCTTGCAAAGCAAACTCCCGGTTTCTCCGGAGCGGATATCGCAAATGTTTGTAATGAAGCCGCATTAATATGCGCACGTAAGAACAAGAAAATCATCGACAAACAAGATTTCCTTGACGCGATAGACAGAATTATCGGCGGACTTGAGAAACGCAATAAATTAATTTCGGCAGAAGAAAAGAAAATAATAGCTTTTCACGAAGCAGGCCACGCGTCTGTAAGCTGGTTGCTCGAACATGCCAGCCCGCTCGTTAAAGTTACTATTGTTCCTCGCGGCAAAGCCCTCGGCGCGGCATGGTACCTTCCCGACGAAAGAAGCGTAACTTCTTATGATCAAATGTTCGATGAACTTACAACCTTACTTTCAGGTCGTGCTTCCGAAGAAATCAACATTGGTTATGTTTCAACCGGCGCACTGAACGACCTTGAGCGTGCAACAAAAATGGCTTATGCCATGATCTCTTACTACGGATTAAGCAAAAAAATCGGCAATATCAGCTATTTCGATTCTACAGGACAATCGGAATATTCTTTCAACAAACCTTACAGTGAAAAAACCGCTGAATTAATTGATGATGAAGTAAGTGAATTGATAAGTGAAGCTTATGAACGTGCGAAAAAAATCATCAACGAAAATAAAGATAAAATTATTTATCTGGGACAATTACTTCTTACCCGTGAAGTGGTTTTTAGCGACGACTTAAGGGAAATTTTCGGAGAAAGAAAAGGCGGTTCTAAAGATATTCCTTTAGCTAAAGATTTTGAAAAAGTTGAAGAAAAAGGTAAAATAGAAGAAGAGCCTAAGGAAAACGAAGAATAGTATGGAAGATAGTATCGCAAAAGAAAAGGTAATGCGGGCAATTATTACCGCTCTTGAAGATAAGGGTAGCTTTGACCCCCAATTAAGAGCGGATGTTGACGGCGATTATTTTGCTCCTATTGAAATAGGAACCGTACCTTTGGCTTTTGCGGAAAACTTCGTGGATAACGGCGGAATATTTATATTCTGTGAAGACACTAATGATTTGTGCGGAAAACTTTCATTAGCATCCAAAAACTATAATTGGGGAAACATTTTTTGCAATAAGAATATTATTAAGGCTTATTTGGAACGTGCAGGATTATTATATAAATCCGATATTGAAAAACATGATTCCTTCGAAACGGGATTAGTTTTATGCGAATCTCTTGTAGCTCGCCACGGCAGCGTCGTTGTTTCGGCATCATCAAATAATGATCTCAAACTTTTAAGTTCAAGCAGTAATATCGTTATTATTGCAGATGTAAATCAAATTGTAGGTGAAATAAAAGATGCGATGCAATTTCTTAAAGATAAATTTATCAACTCTTTTCCGCCTTATATCTCTGTAATTACCGGTCCGAGCAAAACAAATGCAATTGAAAATAAATTTGTTGTCGGAGGACAGGGTCCTAAAAATATTTTTTTATTTTTAACCAACGAAAAAATTAATAATCATGGATGAAACAATGAAATTAGTTTACACAACCAATAAAGAGTATCAAATGAATATTATACTCGCCTTATTGGAGGAAGACAATATTAAAGGTAATGTTATCAACAAACATGACTCAACTTACCAAACTTTCGGTGATATTGAGCTTTACGTTGAGGAGAAAGACTTCGAAAAAGCAAAAGAAATTGTTGACAAAGCAAAACTTTAATAAGAAAAAGTGAAAAATTTTATTATTCGTACTCTTTCCGCAATAATCTTTGCAGCAGCAGTATTAACAGCTTTTTACTTCGGTAAAACCGTAACTTTCTTTTTGTTCGGCATTTTTATGACCATAATTCTTTGTGAATATAAAAACTTTTCAACTTTTAAAAATATTTTCGGATTGGTTTTATATGCACTTCTTGGTGTAATTTTTTATTTCATAGGAGTTTACGGCAGTGATCCCATTTCAATGAGGCAGTGGGGAGCATTAACAATCTTGTTTTTAATTGCTTTCTTCATGATTATTTCCCAAAGAAATTTACAGTTTTCTCCTTTCGTTAATAAAGTTTCAATGTTTTTCTACACAGTTGTTCCGTTTATAATGTTTATGTCTTTTTTCGATTTTTCGGAGCGACTTTTCAACGGGAATAGTTTTTTACTTCCATTTATATTTATAGCAACTATCTGGATCGGAGATTCTTTTGCATATATTTTAGGTTCGATTATCGGCAAACATAAGATGGCGCCTAAAATTTCCCCTGCTAAAACCTGGGAAGGATTTATAGGCGGACTATGCGCTGTTATTCTTGCCATGATAATATTCCGTGTTATTGTCCCTGTTCAATCTTATTTCTTTTGGATACTTTTCGGAATAATAATTTATATTCTCGGAACGTTTGGTGACTTGACCGAATCAATGTTGAAACGCAAAGCCGATTTAAAAGATTCCGGTTGTATGATGCCCGGCCACGGCGGTGCATTCGACCGATTTGATTCTTTTATTCTTGCCGTACCGTTTACAGCGTTGCTATTGTTAACCTTTAATATTTAGTGATTAGAATAGCAGATAAATAAGATTGCTATTTCGAATAAAATAAGAAATTTGATGATTCTCCTTGATTTACAAGACACCCGACTCTATATGATGAAATCAAAATTCAAAACAAAACAAATAAAATTATACTTATATTAAAAATATTTACAAAAATGAAAATTCACAAAGAAGGTCGAAAAGCAATATTTTACGGTACATTTATCGCAATAATACTGGCTATTCTATCGCTGTTTATTCTCAGCGGACCCAATACTATTGAAATAATAATCTTCTGTGTAATTATTATTGGAATATTGTTATTGATATTCTTCTACAGGCATCCTAACAGACACAAACATATTAACAAAGACGCAATAATGATTCCCGCCGACGGTAAGATAGTTGTTTGTGAAAGAGTTTTTGAAAATACCTATTTCAAGAAAGAATGTATGCAAGTATCAATCTTTATGTCGGTTTTCAATGTACATGTTAACTGGATTCCTGCTTCAGGAACAGTAGTTTTTAAAGATCACAAAGACGGAGAAAATTATCCTGCTTATAATCCGAAATCTTCGCATCTGAATGAAAGATGTTGCACAGTAATTAGGCTTGAAGACGGAAGGGAAATTATGTTGACTCAAATAGCCGGTCTCGTTGCCCGCAGAGTTATAAATCAAGTTAAAGTCGGCGATAAAGTTAAGCAGGGCGACGAGCTCGGAATTATCAAATTCGGTTCGCGTGTCGACATTCATCTGCCTATTGATATGGAAGTTGAAGTTGAAATGGAACAAAACGTCAGGGCAATGAAAACCATTCTCGCAAAATTATAAACATCACACTAAAAAAATAAAAATGGATAGAAAGGTTAAATCGGTAGAGATAAAAAATCTCTGGGGAAGAATAAACATCAACTGGACTGATGTTTTTGAAGATGTAAATGTTATAGTTGGAATTAACGGTTCCGGAAAAAGCACCACATTAAAAGCCATGTACACTTTACTCAGCAATCCGAACTGCGATATGTCGTCTTTTCCTTTCGATTATATTTCAATAAAAATTGGAGATGAAGAAATTCGTTCCGATAAAAATAATAATCTCAAACAACCTTTTCTTATTGAAACATTAAACCGAGACGAAAATTCTTATGATTACATCGTCAACAAATTAAAGCTTTACAAAGAATTAGAAGACATCGAACATCAAAATAAACGATTCGAATATTTCGCATCTATTATAAATCAATTATTTATAAAAACAAAGAAAACATTGGATCTTACATCGGATTCAACTATACAATTCAGAGATTCAAAACAGAACATTATTAAGTTTGAAAAATTATCTCTGGGCGAAAAACAAATGTTAGTGTTTCTCTACAAGGTTTTTTTAACGCGCGAAAAACCTTATATTCTATTTCTTGACGAGCCCGAATTATCTCTATATGTCGGATGGCAATCATATCTAATAGACATTATCAAAAAATTAAATCCCAATTGTCAGTTATTTATTGTAACACACTCTCCCAACATTTTTAGTAACGGCTGGGGATCAAGAGTTGTTCATATCGAGGATTATTTTACTGAAGTTGAATAAATGGAATCATCAAGAGAGGAATTTTACAAATTTGCAGCTGCAAATTATGCAGGAACGGCAGTTATTAAAAAGTTAACTGCGGCAGTACATGTTGAGGGCACTTCGGATATTCATTTCTGGAAAAAGATCTTTAAACAGTTTTATCCTAAAGGAAAGTTTGAATTTATGGCTTATTCAAAAGCTTATAATGAAAAGGGAAATGATGAGAGTTATGCCAGCGGTTCAATGCATTGCTTGAATTATAAACCGTATTTATCTGATAAATTTTTTATCTGTATTGATAGTGACGAAAGGTACCTCAGAGAAGAAGCGGATATAAATATCAAAAATTATATCTTTCAAACATATACATATTCCATTGAGAATCATTATTGTTATGCTCCTAAATTAAATTTCGGTTGTATTATTGCCACCGGACTTAATATACAAAAGTACTTTTCGCCTCTTGTTAATGATTTTTTTGATTTCAGAAAATTTTTAAAGGAATATTCGAATATCATTTATGAAATATTTATTTGGCATATGTATTTTTCAAAAATCGGCAGCTCAGAATTATGTGTCATGCCTTTTAATAACATTATCACAATAAAGGGAAAGGTTCCTGCAAATCAGGTAAGTAATAATGGATCCGGACTTATAAGAAGGTTGAAAGATAAAGTTAATTCCAAAATGAATAAACTGAAGCGGGAATATCCTGATGTTGACATTGAACCCTATAAGGAACATTATGCTCAGTTAGGCGTTAATCCCGATAATGTTTATTTATTTATTCGAGGGCACAATTTACTGGGATTTCTTTCCAAGATTGGAGAAAGATGTTGTGAGTATTTACTCGGCTTAGAAAAAGAGAATCTCGGAAACAACACAAAATTAATCAAGAACATACATCAGAAAACAAAATCATTTAAAAATGTTACTCAAAGAAAGATTTGGTTCGATGATTATGAATGTATGAATAAGATTCAGGATGATGTGAACTTTTTTTTCAGAATGAAAAATGGAAAAGGTAAAAAGAATATTAGCGAAGGATACGGGAATATGATGGATGGAAACTCGAACGATTATCCAAAATCAGAAAACAGTGATCCGAAACATGAGGCCGAAAACTCAGAATCTAAAATTCAGAATCAATAAACCAAGTTATGATTTGTCCTCCATATTTGAAATCCGGTGATTCCGTTGCAATTGTAGCACCGGCACGAAAGATTGCTTTGAGCGAGATATCCCAAAGTATTGAAATCTTACAATCATGGGGGCTAAAAGTAATTTTTTCTAAGAATCTCTTTGAGTCCTACGACCAATTTGCCGGAACTGATATGCAACGCGCCGATGACTTTCAAGAAGCAATCAACAATCCTGAAATCAAAGCTATTTTCTGCGCCCGCGGAGGCTACGGCAGTGTCCGTATTATTGATCAAATAGATTTTTCTCCTTTACTTTCATCTCCAAAATGGATTATTGGATTCAGCGACATAACCGTTTTTCACTCCAAACTTAATACACTCGGCATAGAAAGCCTTCACGCTCCTGTTCTGACAACTTTAAGCGATGCACCGCCCGAAACATTAATCAAGATTAAAAACACTCTTTTCGGAGAAGCATTACAATATAATATTCAACTTAATAAAGCAAACAGTTTAAATATTGATGGTGAATGTACCGGCGAATTAATCGGAGGAAATTTATCTATCCTCTACTCATTATTAGGCAGTAATTGTGATATTGATTTTAGAAACAAGATTTTATTTATTGAAGATTTAGACGAATATTTTTATCATATTGATAGAATTATGACGGCACTGAAACGTGCCGGAAAATTATCCGAATTAAACGGATTGATTGTGGGAGATATTGCAAAAATGAATGATAATTCAATTCCTTTCGGAAAAACCGCAGAGGAAATTATACATGATATTGTGGGAGAATATAATTATCCTGTTTGTTTTAACTTTCCGGCTGGACATATTCCCAACAACAATCCTTTAATACTGGGAAGAAATATTTCATTAACTATCAATAAAACAAATATTAACATTGATTTCTTCACAAAAACCACAGACAAGGCAATACCTAATTCGAAAAAAAGAATTATAAAATTATCATTAGTATTGCTGGCATTCTTCGTAATGATTTGGGTAGTTTATAAAATTGCGAGCCATTTTATTTTGAAAATGTTCTGAAAAGTTCAAGAATACAAAGTCTGTCGTTTTTGTGTTCCCATTTAATTAATTTCTTAATTCTTATTTATTAAATTTCTAAATTAAAAAGTTATATTTGCAGAAATTATAATAAAATTAAGTTAATTATGAAAAATTCTTTATCAGTATTTGCAGTCTTTTTGGTTTTCCTAGCAATGGGTTTCGGCGATGCAGCCGGACAATTAGTTTCCATTATTGAAAAAGCTTTTAATGTTACGCCTTTTACGGCATCATTGGTTTCATTCTCTGGAATGATAATGTTTGGTGTTTTATCAGTGCCTATGGGCGTCCAACAATCGAAGATTGGTAAAAAGAAAATGCTGATAATCGGATTACTATTTTTCTTGTTGGGAGCAATACTTCCGATAATTGCATTTACCTTTCCGACAATTTTATTAGCCGTATTACTGATGGGCGCCGGCGCAACTATTTTGCAAGTATCGGGAAATCCGCTGATGAGAGATGTTTCATCACCCGGAAAATATTCCAGCAACTTATCATTTGCTCAGGCAATCAAGGCAATCGGCACACTTTCTACATCTCTTATCATTGTAATTGCAGGAACATCATTAATGAAATACGGATGGTTTACTCTAAATGGAGAAAACGGCGAGTTAATTAATATCGGTTTCCGCATTCTATTTCCAATATTTGCATGTGTATTATTGTTAACATTAATACTTGTAATAATATTTGTTCCTAATGCCACAAAACAAGATATAGAGAAACCTACCACTTTAGGTAAATGTATTAAAACTTTAGGAAATCCATACATTTTAGTTATGTTCCTCGGAATATTCTTCTATTGTGGTGCCGAAGCATCCATGTTTAACAGAATTCCTTCAATATTTGCAAATTCTCCCGAAATCGCTTCATCAGGTAATATAGTGTTTATCGTCGCTTTATTTGTTGGCAGGCTTTTAGGAGGAATTATCCTAAGATATGTAAAACCGAAGACATTTTTATATATGACAATAGCCATATCAATTCTCGGAAACCTCATGCTCTTCATTCCAAATAATAATATCAGCACATGGATAAGCTTTATACTAATTGGTATAGGATTTGCCAATATTTTTCCGCTTATCTTCTCAATGTGTATTGAAAGGTATCCTGAGAAAAGTAATGAAATATCAGGATTAATGACAACCGCAATCGTTGGTGCCGCTTTTGTTCCGCTATTGACAGGATTAGTTGCCAATTACGATTCTAAACTTGCATTCTTAATTCCGCTTGCTTGCTTAATTTATTTGACTTTCGTTGCATTAGTAAATAGAAAATCTGCAAAAAGCAATTAAGAATTAAAGATTATAATTAGTAAAGATGGCTAAGATATAGTTTCAATAGGTAATAACAAAAATTTGTTATTCGGTATTTTATTTACAAGTATATAAATAAGTTAGGAAAGTTTTGTTATTTTATCTACACAAATTTTGATTGCAATATAAAATCAATGTGTATAAAAAGATACGAAATTTTAAACCTAAGATTATCCGAACAAATATCTGAAAACTTCATCTATCCTGTTCAATCCGATGATTTCTATATTTGCTCCTCTAATATCCAGTTTTTTTATTCCGTAACCTGAAATTATCATCTTTTTAAATCCTATCTTTTCAGCTTCGGAAATTCTCTTTTCGATATGAGTTACCGGTCGAACTTCGCCTGCCAAGCCTATCTCTCCGGCAAAACAATAATCATGATTTAGAGGCATATCAACAGTAGATGATAATACAGCGCTCACAACAGCCAAATCTATCGCCGGATCATCAATTCTAATACCGCCGGCAATATTTAGAAATACATCTTTCGACGAAAGTTTAAAATTACATCTTTTTTCCAAAACGGCTAAAAGCATATTCAATCTTCTGATATCAAACCCCGTAGTTGTGCGTTGCGGAGCTCCGAAAGCCGAAGTACCAACCAAAGCCTGAACCTCAACAATTATCGGACGCATTCCCTCCATTGTAGCGCCAATACTTATTCCGCTGAGATTTTCGGTATTGTTCGAAAGTAAAACTTCCGAAGGATTATTCACTTGAATTAGTCCCGATTGCTGCATAAAATACATTCCCAACTCGGAAGCAGAACCGAACCTGTTTTTTATTGTCCTCAATATTCTGTATCCGTAATTTCTTTCTCCTTCGAACATAATCACGGCATCCACAATATGTTCCAAAATTTTCGGACCGGCAATAGAGCCGTCTTTTGTAATATGCCCAATCAAAAATACTGGTACTTGGCTTGATTTTGCATATTGCTGAAAGGCCGCGGTACATTCTCTAATCTGCATTATACTTCCTGCGGAAGATTCAAAAGATGTATTGTAAATAGTTTGTATTGAATCGATAATAACTAAATCCGGATTTAATTTTTTTACTTCATCGAAAATAATATCTATATCCGTTTCATTCAGAAGAAATAAATTATCGGAATTATTTTTTTTAATTCTGTCATAACGCATTTTAATCTGGCTCTTACTTTCTTCACCGCTCACATAAAGCACTTTTAAATCTTTCAGACCTATAGCAATTTGGAGCATAAGAGTAGATTTTCCGATTCCGGGTTCACCTCCCACGAGCACAATAGAACCTTTAACAATTCCTCCACCGAGTACGCGATTAAATTCGTTATCATCGCTATGAATCCTTATCTCATTGTCGTCATAACTTATTTCATCAATCTTTACAGGAGTTGAATTTTGAATAAAACCGTGTGGTTTTCTATCTTCTTTTTTATCTTGTTTAATATGTTCTTCCCTGAAAGTATTCCATTCGCCGCATGCAGGGCATTTTCCCATCCATTTCATACTTTCGTTGCCGCAATTTGTACACAAAAAAACAGTCTTAGTCTTTGCCATAATTACATTTTAGATATTATTGATGAAGAAGAATAACCTTCTTTAAAAGGAAGAATAACAACTTCACCGCCCATCTTTTTAACGAAATTGGCACCGATGATATTATCAACGGAATAATCGCCACCTTTCACAAGCACATTCGGTCTAATTCTTTTAATTAATTTTAATGGTGTTTCTTCATCAAACATTACTATGAAATCAACAAAAGATAAAGAAGCAAGTAAAAGTGCTCTATCGTTTTCATTATTAACCGGTCTATTTTCGCCCTTTAGTTTTCGTACGGAATTATCTGTATTTAAACCTACTATTAAAACATCTCCAAATTTAGCCGCATTAAATAAATATTCCACATGCCCCGCATGCAAAATATCAAAGCAACCGTTGGTAAACACGATTTTTTTGTCTGAGTCCAATTGTAATCCGTCGATACTAACAATTTTCTGTTGCGGTTCTTCGACTTTCATTCTTTTTATTATTAATAAGAGGTAATAAAATAAGTGCAGTAATTCCACCGATAATTACCATTACGGTTTGGTTTAGCCATATCAACCACCCCATAGCGTAACCTATTGCCGATGAAATTCCGTATATGACAAGCACTTCTGCAACAATCATCGGATAAATTCCGATACCGCCTTGTACTAAGATAATACCGATAGTACTAAATACAAGCGAGGATAATGCTGCGTCGGCGCCTAAATGTGATGTTTCGGGTAAACAGAAAAATATGAAATATGTCATAAAAAAATAACAAACCCAGAGTAATATTGTATTAAAAATAAATTGCCAGGGTTTCTTCATGTGTATCAAAGAAATAATTCCATCCCATAAACCTTTGAACAAAGATGTTATCTTTACAATTATTTTATTTTCAGGATAACGTTTCTTAAAAAACAGAAACAGTAATACTGCTGCCGCACAAACCAGAATCCCTACAATTATTAATAACGCAAATCCTGAAATTGAAGAAGTTTCATTAAAACTTGCAAATATTCTATTATTCAAATAATCTTTTAAAGTATCGAATTGCCAAATAGCATTGATTACAAAAAGTAATAGGAACATTATCATATCAAAGACGCGTTCGGTAATAACCGTTCCGAAAGATTTCTCAAAAGGAATCTTTTCATACTTTGCAAGTAATCCGCATCTGGTAATTTCACCTAATCGCGGAATTGCCAAATTTGCAAAATAAGCTACCAATACAGAGAGAAATACATTATAGTATTTCAATTTATACCCAAGCGGTTCCATTAGAACTATCCATCTTGAAGTACGTGCTATATTACTGAGTATTCCGAATAGTAAACCGATAAACAACCAGAAAAATTTGACATTTTTTAATGAAAGTTTAATCTCTTGTATTTCCTGTGGCGTAAGTTGACGTACGAAAAGCCAAATTAATAAAATTCCTATTCCTATAAAAAATATAAATTTTAATATATCCTTGAGTAACTTTTTTTTCATTAATAATAATTGTGGTTAATTTATAAAAAAAGCCCGAGCGAAATACTTGCGTTCGGGCTTTTTTATTTTCAGTATGATTTTACTCAGGGTGAATAGCCTCCGTTGGACATACTGAAGCACATGAACCGCAATCAGTACATGTGTCAGGATCAATTTTATAAATATCCCCTTCTGAAATCGCTTCAACAGGACACTCATCAATACAAGTTCCGCAAGCAATACAATCATCTGTAATTACATAAGCCATGTCAAATAATTTTTGATTAACAATGCAAAGTTAGATAATGTTTTTAATAATGCAAGGTTTTTTCACAAAAAGTTTCTAAACTTTATTAATTTTGCAGAAAAATTTTTGATGCAAACAATCCCTTTGGCAGAAGAATTACGACCAACTTCGCTTGATGATTACATCGGTCAGAAGCATCTTGTCGGCGAAGGCGCGGTTCTTCGTAAAAGTCTGGAATCCGGGCTCTTACCTTCTATAATTCTTTGGGGACCGCCTGGGGTTGGAAAAACTACTTTAGCATTAATTATTGCAAATTATTTGAAACGACCGTTTCATTCTCTAAGCGCCGTTCATTCAGGTGTAAAAGACGTTAGAAATGTAATCGACAAAGCACAATTGGAATATAATCCGATTTTGTTTATTGATGAAATTCATCGTTTTAGCAAATCACAACAAGACTCTCTGCTTAGCGCCGTAGAAAAAGGAATCATTACTCTAATCGGCGCTACAACAGAAAACCCGTCGTTCGAGGTTATCCCCCCCCTACTATCTCGTTGCCAGGTTTATATCTTACAGAATCTTGAAAAATCAGATCTTGAGATTTTAATTGAGAAAGCAACGAATCATTTAGCAGAAAAATTAAAAAGGAAAGTTATTATCCAAGAAAATGAAGCTTTGATAACTGTTTCCGGTGGCGACGCAAGAAAACTGTTGAATGCTTTGGAGCTGGTTGTCAGTTATGAACTCCAAAACATTAGTCCTGATAAAGATATTGTTATCACCGATGAAATTGTACTCGGTGTCATACAACAAAATCTTGCTTTATATGACAAGAACGGTGAAATGCATTATGATATCATTTCCGCATTTATTAAATCAATGAGAGGAAGTGATCCTAATGGTGCCGTTTACTGGCTTGCACGAATGATAGAAGGTGGTGAAGCGCCTGAGTTTATTGCACGCAGAATGTTGATATTAGCTTCCGAAGACATCGGTAATGCGAATCCAAATGCATTGCTCTTGGCAAACACATGCTTTGATGCAATAAAAAAGATTGGCTGGCCTGAATCCAGAATAATACTTTCGCAGACGGCTATATATTTAGCATGTTCCCCAAAAAGCAATGCTTCGTATATGGCAATCGAAGAAGCACAAAATTATATCAGAAAGAATGGCCTTGAACCCGTGCCGTTACACCTTCGCAACGCTCCTACAAAATTGATGAAAGATATCGGCTACGCTAAGAACTACAAATATGCACATTCTTACGACGGCAATTTTATAGATCTGGAATTTCTTCCGAAGAAATTGAGCGGCAAAAAGTTCTACGATCCGCAAAGAAATGCACGGGAAGAAGAACACAGGAAGTTTTTGAAAAATCGTTGGAAAGATAAGTACGGTTACTAACCGTTCGAGATACACTATTAAAATTTTATCCGCCAACCGGAAAGAAGCAGTAAACTTCTTGACGATTAATGCCACAATGAAGCCAATCTTATAATGAATTACTGATTAATATTTTCTACTGATTTTGAGATAAAACAAAATTTATCACAAATTTCAATTCAAGTTTTACAGACAAAACGACATGCAAAATCTTTGTCGTTACGCCATTTTGTCACAATATTAATAATGGTATATATTTTGATTTAATCAATAAAAAACAAAATTAAAATTTAAATAAAAAGTCAAAATCAAAATTAATAAAGGAGAAAAATTATGAAAGTAGTAAAATTCAATGATCCGTCAGATTTAACAAAGGTATTTGACGATTTTTTTAACACAGGTATTGATCGTATAAAAAGAATTCCTGTACCTTCAGTAAATATTTCTGAAGATGATAAAGAATATGTAATTGAAGTAGCTGCACCCGGTAAGGAAAAAGCTGATTTTAAAGTAAATTTGGATAACAATGTTTTAACAATTTCTTCCGAAATACAAAAGGAGAAAGAGGAAAAACCGAAACATAAGAAAGACAGAAATTATATTCATCAAGAATATTCTTATAGTTCTTTTGAAAGATCCTTCAACTTATCTGATGATATTGATCAGGATAGTATTGAAGCAAAATACGAAAAAGGTGTATTACATGTAATATTACCGAAGAAAGAAGTAGCAGTAAACAAGAATAAAGAGATTGCTATTTCATAATCATTTTTTTTATTTTTACAAAGAAAAAGCCATCGAGATATTAATTTCAATGGCTTTTTCATTTTAACACTAAACTTCAATTAAGAAAGGAGCTTTTATTTTATTTCTTGTTCTATTTCCTGTTTAACTTTATTCTCTATTTCATTATCAACCAAAACTCTACCGCAAAACTCGCAAACAATAATCTTTTTATGCATTTTAATATCTAATTGGCGTTGAGGTGGAATTTTATTAAAACAACCTGCGCAGGCATCTCTTTCAATAGGTACAACAGCCAAACCATTACGTACATTTTGACGGATACGCGTATAAGCATTTAACAAGCGGTCTTCGATATAGCTTGCATGTTTTTCAGATAAAGCTAAAAGAGTTTCTTCCTCATTAACTGTTTCTTGTATAATGCTGTCGAGTTCGGATTTTTTTATTTTCAAATCGTCGCGCATTTGTTCAAGATTTTTTTCAGCGATGTCAATATTAGCCTGCAACCTTTCAATTGTCATTGTATTCTCTTTAATTTTCTTTTCAGACAATTGAATTTCAAGAGTTTGATACTCTATCTCTTTATTAATGGAATCATATTCACGATTATTTCTAATAAGTTTATTCTGACTTTCATACTTTTTTATCAACTCATTAGCTTCCTCAATCTTATTTTTTTGTTCAACAATATTTTCTTTACTTTTTACAATCTCAGCCTTACTGTTATTTACGCGTGTTTGCAAACCTTCAATCTCATCTTCAAGGTCTTGCACCTCAATTGGAAGTTCTCCTCTTACAATTCTGATTTCGTCAATTTTAGAGTCTATTAATTGCAAACCGTATAATGATTCAAGTTTCTTTTCTATTGTGACATCCGGCGCATTCTGTACGTCATTATTATTCTCAACTATATTTTTTTCTTTTAATTCGTCTTTTTTTGTATCAAGTTTTTTTTCATCATCTACATTTTTTTTCTTTGCCATATTCTCTAAGTGTTTTGTTTCTATTATTTTACAAGTAGAAATTTTTATTCTACAAATTCTTGCAAAATTAGATTTTTTTTTCCAATAATTCTTCTTTTTTTTAATTTTTTATCATATATTTGCAAAGTTTTGATAATGTGATGGCGTATAATAGCATTTTAGCGTGAGTAATAAACGATTATATCTATATCCGGCGGCTTTAATATATGGTTTAGCAATTAGACTGCGAAATGCTTTTTTCAATTTAGGAATATATAAAGAGGTTAAATTCAATGATGTACTTGTAATAGGTATTGGAAACCTTACTGTCGGTGGGACAGGAAAAACTCCTATGGTTGAATATTTAATTCGAAAACTGTCCGATGAACATAATATTGCAATATTAAGTCGCGGTTACGGTAGAAAAAGTAAGGGTTTCCGTGTTGTGGCTTCTACAGACACAAGCAAGTGCGCCGGTGACGAACCATTACAAATTGCCTCGAAATTCAAAAACATCAACGTCGTTGTCCAAGAAGACCGTCGCGAAGGTATAAAAAACATTCTAAAACAATTTCCTGAAACACAAATAATTATCCTCGACGATTCTTTTCAACACAGGCACGTTAAACCCGACATAAATATACTTCTAACTGATTATTTTGATTTATATACAAAGGATTTTTTATTGCCGGTAGGTGGACTTAGAGAGCACAAGCATGAAGCAAAACGAGCTGATATAATTATAGTTACAAAATGTGATAAAATCATCTCACCAATAACAAAAAGATACTTCAAGGAAAATCTAAATCTTGCCGGACATCAAAAAATGCTTACATCATACATAGTGTACGAAGATTTGATGCATTATGAAAATTCAATGCCTTACAATTTCGACAGAAAAAAATATACCACAGCCATATGCTTCTCAGGTATTGCCAATAACTATTGGTTTATTAACGAGTTAAAGAATATTTTTTCCGATATTGAAGTTATTGAATTTGGGGATCATCATAATTACACCACAAAAGAAATAAAACAAATAGTAACTAAATATCAGGATAATTACGGCAACAGAAAAGTTGTAGTTACAACCGAAAAAGATTTGATGAGACTTAAAGACAAGAAATTTGAATCTATGTTAAAGGAAATTCCTCTTTTTTACCTGCCGATAAAAACTGAGTTTCATGCTAATCATGGCGAAGATCTCATTAAAAGAATCAAAGAAAATTTACTCACCAAGATCCAAAACAAGTAAGCTGTATTTGTGAGGTTTATCCAAATGATATTTTCGTTTATTCAGAGGAGTAATTGCTGCCGCTGCAGCCATTGCAGATATAGGTAAAACATAATCCAAGGTTGTCATTTCAACCTTATCTCGAGTTAATAAAGTATTTATTCCCGTAAACCCCAAATAAAAGGCACCAGCGCCTCCGACAACATACTGCGAAATCTGAACTGCTTTTCTATCAATATATATCTTCGCAATTTTCTTATAATCGAATTCGCTCGTATAGCCGACAATCATTGTTTCATCTTCTATCGCATTAATTCGTCCCTTAATCTTAACACAATTATCGCCATCGCAATATTTAAAGGAGATAATATCTCCCACAAAAAATTTGGCATTATATTTTGTACCATCTTTTTTTACCAAAATCATCTTTTGAGACATCGCCGGCAGCACACAAAACATCAATAATATGATGAAACAAACTCTTATTTTCTTATTCATATAACATTTGATATTATAATCCACAAAGATAATATTTTTTATTTGCAAAATAACCACTATCTTTGAGGCGAAAAATTTTATGATAATTTATGAATGAATGATAATAGAGATAAATATTATTTTCTATCTGATTTTCACTTAGGTATTCCTGATAATAAAAGTTCTTTAGAAAGAGAGTTAATTTTAATAAAATGGTTTGATGATGTAAAAGCTGACGCAAAAGAAATATATATTTTGGGTGATATTTTTGATTTTTGGTTTGAATATTCAAAAGTTGTTCCTAAAGGATTTATACGTTTTTTAGCAAAGATGGCCGAGATTATTGAATCAGGAATAAAAATACATGTGTTTCACGGTAATCATGATTTATGGGAATTTAAATATTTACGCGACGAAATTGGGGTGATATATCATAGAAAACCCGAAACAATTGAATGTAACGGTAAAAAAATTCACATGGCACACGGAGACGGATTAGGCCCTGGAGACGGATTCTATAAATTATTATTGAGAATATTTGAAGGAAAATTCAATCAATTGTTATTCCGTTGGATACATCCCGATTTAGGCATTAGATTAGCTCTGAAATTATCTAATAAACACAGATATATTAAACGTCATGATTTAGGAAAAGATATTAATATCAACCTTGATAATGAATTACTGTATAAATACGCCGTAAATAAAAGTAAAGAATCTCCTGAAATAGATTATTTTATTTTCGGGCACAGACATATTCCCATTCTTACCGAATTACCAAACAGCAAAGCGGAATTTGCTCTGTTGGGCGATTGGATGACTCATTATACATATTGCTCACTGGATAAAGATGGTAACTTAACTTTAAATAAATTTCAAACATAATTTTTGTTAGCAATTATTTATAGTAAAAAACAATTTTGATAATATTAAACGTTATTTAAATAATATAGTTTTTGATAATATTCTAATAAACATAACATGAATGCATTAATTGTAGTTGACATACAAAATGATTTTTTGCCCGGCGGTAGTTTAGGTGTCGCTGATGCCGATACGATTGTAAACAAAATCAATGCAATAACTAAATATTTCGATTATTGCATATATACAAAAGATTGGCATCCGGCCGATCATGAATCTTTTATTTATACATGGCCGGAACATTGCGTTCAATATAGCAAGGGCGCAGAATTTCCAAAAAACCTGATTATTCCCGAAAACGCTATAATAATTTACAAAGGCTGTAACTGTAAAATAGATTCGTATTCGGCTTTTTTAGACAATGATAAGGCAACCGGCACACCGTTAAGCGGTATATTATTAGCAAAAAAGGTGGATACGGTTTTTATCTGCGGTTTAGCTACAGATTACTGTGTGAAATATTCAGCATTGGATGCAATTTCATTAGGATATAAAACTTACCTTATTGCCGACCTTACAAAACCTGTAAATGTTAAGCCCAATGACTATGAAAAGGCTTTACAAACAATGAAAAAAGCCGGAGTCAAAATTATTTCATCCGACAATTTAGAACTTTTAATAAACACAACCCAAAGCAAATCATGATTAAGTCTATACTCGATAACGATTTTTATAAATTTACAATGCAGAAGGCTACTGTTAATCTGTTTCCTAGAGCTATTGTTAAATACGAATTTATTAACAGATCAGGCACTAAATTTCCGGATGGATTTGATAAAATTTTGATGGAAAATATCAGGGAAATGAAAGGATTAAAATTAACTAAAGATGAAAAAGATTTTCTAATTTCAAGATGTTACTTTTTAGATCCTGCTTACATCGATTTTCTGGCAGGCTATCGCTTCGATCCTGACGAAGTAAGGGTTAGTTGCATTAACGGCGATCTTAAAATCAATATCATCGGATATTGGTACAGAGCAATTATGTGGGAGATTCCTCTTATGGCCTTAATATCAGAATTGTATTTCAATATTTTGGGTGAACCCATTCTACCCGAAAATGAAATTCAGAAAAATGCCGAAGAAAAAATGAAATTTTATGAATCTCTGGGCGTCCGCGTTTCCGATTTCGGTACTCGTCGCAGATATTCTTATAATAACCATGATAAAATAATTCAAACACTTACCAAATTTTCCGACAAAACATTCCTTGGTACTTCAAATGTACATTTTGCTCAAAAATATAATGTGAGTCCTATGGGAACCCAAGCTCATGAATGGTTTATGTTCCACGCCGCCAAATACGGTTTTAAAATGGCTACCATTTTCGCCCTCGAGCATTGGATTGATATTTATAGAGGAGATCTCGGCATTGCACTTTCAGATACATTTACTACCGATTTGTTTTTTCTTTATTTCGATACGAAATTGGCAAAATTATTCGATGGTGTGCGCCATGATTCCGGCGATCCGATTGTTTTTGCTGAAAAAACAATCAATCATTATAAAAAACTTGAGATAGATCCTACAACAAAATCAATAGTATTTTCGGATTCCCTCACTCCAGACAAAGTTAAGGAAATTCGCGATTATTGTTCCGGAAAGATCCGGTTCTCTTTCGGTATCGGAACCAATTTTACTAATGATGTGGGCGTAACTCCTTTAAACATCGTAATAAAAATGGTTGAAGCTAAGCCGGAAGGAAGAAATTGGGTTAATACAATCAAACTATCCGATGATGAAAGTAAAAACACAGGGGATCCGTATACAATTGCACTATGCAAACAAATAATTCAAAATCACTGAAATAGTTTCGTCATTAATTATCCGGCAAGTTTATAAATTCGGCTAATACGGCGGAAATAATTATTAATCAACAATTTTACATATGGTAAAAAAAACACTTTCAATAATTGCATTCCTTCTGTCGGTATTAACCTCTTTCTGTCAAAATACGGAAATAACAACTTTTTATCCGGGCACCGAACTTGTTACCAACTTCAATTCATACATAGACAACATTGGAAAAGATTACTCAAAAGAGCATATTCAAAGTATTAAGAGTAATTTTACAACAATAATCAAGCACAACAAATTCAATTACTTTTATGAAGAACAGCTGTGTAATTCATTAAACTGTCTTTCTGCTTACAATTCATCTTTCTCCATTGTAAACACATTTGTTTCAGCATTTGCAAATATGCTGAACAGTAATTTCACAGATAATGATTGCTCAAATTGGGTTAAATCGATATGCAATCTCAGTCCTGATTTACAACTATTTAATCTTTGGAAAGATTTTTTTGCCGATAATACAGTAAGTATAACATCTTACAGCAAATGGCAGGTAATTAGTCCGGCTAAGATAGAATTAAGCTTCTCAAATGAAACTCCTTATGTTATTTTCGAAAATGGGATTCTAACATGTCCTTTAAATGATAGTATTAAAATTCACGATTGTTCGGGAGAGATTAATCTTCTAACTAAAGAATTATCTGCTAACGGCGGCAGCATATTTTGGGAGAAGGCAGGAATGAACAAAGATACTGTTTTTGCAAAATTACCTGAAATATATCATCTTACACTTGACAATATTACAATTACGATTGAAGCGGTTAAATTGTATCACAAAAAATATTTTCAAGGAACCGCTTTATTGGGAAGCATAACAGACAGGTGCGTTCAGGGGTCAAATACAAGCAATGCGCGTTATCCAAAATTTAATGCATACTCTGATAATCCGATAAGCATCAGGAATATTTATCCGAATATGAATTATGTGGGCGGATTTGAATTGGACGGAAGCCAGATTATCGGTTCGGGAAAAGAAAAACAAGATGCGGAAATTACTATATTCCGTGAAGGAAAGTCTGTTATTACTTTAACATCCAAACGGTTCAATTTCAAAAAAGACGGTTTTGCCGCCGGAAAAGTTGACTTCACTCTAATAACCAAGAATGATACCATTTCTCACGCAAACGCCGGAGCTAAATATATGCTCGTCGACAATGTTCTTGATATCATACGCGACCCTGACAGCAGAGGCGGAGCGCCGTTTTCAAGTACTTACCATAAACTCAATATTTATTGCGAACAATTGAGGTGGAAACTCAATACAGACGAAATAATTTTCACCTCATCGGCAACAATTTCAAAAGAAGGAAGAGCTTTTTTCGAATCAAAAAACTTCTTCTCAAAAGACAGATTTCGTCAATTTGAAACCGCCGACGGAACAAATTCAATTCTACAATTATTACAATATTCCCGTAAATATACAGATGAATTTTATCTTTATGAATATGCGGAGTATCTTAGAAAAGGTCAGGAACAAGTTAAAGCAAGTTTGTTGCTCATTTCTAATTTCGAACTTATTGATTATGATTTGGAGAGAGATAGAATTAAGGTAAATAAAAAACTTCACGATTATGTTGCGGCTTACAGTGAAAACAGAGATTACGATATTATAAGCGCTTATTCGAATGTAAAAGGAATTGATAATGCCGTTTTAGATTTCGAAAAAGATTTATTAACTATCGAAGGAGTAAGCGAGCTGGTTTTCAGTGAACAGAACAATGTTATTTTATTTCCGACAAATAATAGGATTAATATTCTCGATGAACTTACGATAGAATTCGGTGGTTATTTGCAAGCAGGACTTGTGGATTTTTATATTCAATCGGGAATTTTCGATTATCATAATTTTAAAATGAAGTTATCACAAGTTGATTCTATGAGCTTCTTCATTAATACGGGAAAATATGATCAATACGGAAAACCTGTTGTTTCAAAAGTAAACAGTCCGATACAGAATCTCTCAGGAACCCTTGAAATAAACAAACATTTTAACAAATCCGGGAATTTAGATTTTCCTGAATATCCGATTTTTACTTGTGATGATTTTGCCCATATCTATTATGATAATCCCGCAATTTGCAATCAGGTTTATAATCGTGATGAATTTTACTTCTTAGTTGATCCTTTTTCAATCGACAGTTTACAAAGTTTCTTGCCTCAGAATCTTTCTCTTGACGGGGAGTTTGTTTCTGCAGGTATTTTTCCTAACTTCAGAGAAAAAGCCACAATAATGCCCGATCTCTCACTCGGTTTTACACATAATACTCCAAACACGGGTTATCCGATGTACGGCGGTAAAGGTAAATTCTATAATACAATAATTTTGAGCAATGATTGCTTAAAAGGAAAAGGGCAAATTGATTATATAACAGCTTCTTTAAAATCCGAAGATTTTGCAATTTACCCGGATTCTACTAATGCAATTGTTGAAAGATTAAATATAGATGAACTTGTTTCTAAAGTCGAATACCCGCAAGTTTACGGAAACACATCCAAAATGCATTGGAATGTTACAGAAAATTATATGGACTTCAGCACTGTAACCGGCGACCCTTATTACATGTTTCACAATTTCTTAACCTTAGACGGAAATATTCAATATTCACCTGAGTATCTTAAAGGAAACGGAATAATTACTAAAGATAATGGGAAAATACATTCCGATGATTTCGACTTTAAAGCCCATAATCTCTATGCCGATTCATCGCACTTTCAACTATTTCTTCCCGGAAACAAATATTTAGCCGTTGATGCGGATAATTATAATGTGTTTTTAAACGTAACTAATAAATCTGCGGATTTTGTCGCAAATAACAAAACTGATTGCGGATTAAATTTTAAGGAGAATGCTTATTTCGTAGAATTTGATAAATTTGAATGGAAAATAGATAATAATTCTTTAGCACTTGGTGATAAAAACCATTTAAGCAATATTTTAAACGAATCTGTACTAAACAGCTTACTTGATACCGGCGCCGAAGGATATTTAGCTACCGCTTTGGGCAAGAAAGCCGATTCATTACAATTTTATGCAAAAGCAGGACTTTATGACGGTGATGCTTTTGTTCTAACATTAAGCGGAATTGATTATATTGAGGTTTCAGATGCGGCTGTTTTTCCGCTTGACGGTTCGGTAAAAATTACCGCCGGCGGAACAATGATGCCTATTACAGATGGTTTTGCAATTTTTAATCTTACCGAAAGATATCATACTCTGTATAATATTAATCTTTCAATAGAATCTAAAAATGTTTTTAAAGGCTCGGCTTATTATAATTATATAGATGTAACAGACAATATAACACCGATATTCGTAGAAAATGTTTCAAGTACAAAAGAACAGGTAAGAGGAAGAGCGGTAATTTCAGAATTAAGTCCTTTACTCTTAAATCCCGTTGTTGAATATCAGGGCATGGTTAGTATTTACAACACTTCACCCAAATTAGACTTCAACGGTTATTATAATGTAAAACAGGTTTGTTTTGAAAATAATACTTGGATAAAATTGCAACACGGTGCTGATCCTGAAAACTTACAACTTCCGGCTAATGAATCTATTTTATCAATAGAGAACAAACCTATTTACTCCGGAATGATTTTTTCAAATCCCGGAGCAAATATTTACCCTGCATTTTTATCTTCAAAAAACAAAATACCCGATATTCCTATGTTTAATGTAGAAGGAATGTTAAGTTTTAACGGAAATATTTATACGATTTCGGATACTACAAATAACACTATCTTTCCAAAGGAAAATCTTACTCTTAATGCTGCTGATTGTATAATGGACGGAAGCGGAGCATTCAACTTGATGGAAACTCCGGGAAGATTATCAATTGAAACCGCCGGAGAACTTAATTATAATCTGATGACCGATAGTATTATCATGGAAATAGCTCTGTTCCTTGATTTTCATTTTAACGAAACGGCATTAAATATTTTGTCGGGAGATATACAAAACTCTCCCCAATACGGCGGACAATTTACAGGAGGAGGAAATAAATATTATACCGCATTAAGTCATCTCATATCTGAAACTGAATTTGAAACATATTACAATGAAACAAGTAATTACGGAATTCCTCAAAATATTCCACAGTTGCTTAAATCAAAAATTGTAATATCGAATGTAAAACTAACCTGGGATAATATTGAAAAGGTTTTCTATTCAACAGGCCCTATTTCAATTTCATACATAAACGGACAAATTGTAAATAAAACACTTAACGGAGTAGTTGAAATTTCTAAATTTGGCGGTACGGAATCAATTTCAATAATGTTTCTTGCAAAAAATGCTATTACACAACAGGATGAAAAATATTTCTTTTTCTACCACAATAATAATATGTTTACATATTCCACAAATGATAGCTTTTCGAATTTAATACGTAACGACAGTAAGAAAGTCAGACGTCTAAAACGCGAAGGCAAACTTCCACCGTATCAATATATTATTGCCACAAGTGACAGACTGTTATCTTTTAGCAAGAAATATGGACTTTAATGAATTAAGTATTTCATGATAAGATTGCGACAATCGGATATGTATAAATGAAGTTAAGATTGCAAATTATTAATTTCATTCCCAACTTCACATTATCAATTGCCCATTGCTAATAATTTAGTACCTTTGCGGAATTTTAAATATTAATGATCATTCGATGAATTTTATTGAAAATTTAAGATGGCGCGGAATGTTGCAGGATATAATGCCCGGCGCTGAAGAGCAACTTCAAAAAGAATTAACAACTGCCTATGTTGGAATAGATCCGACTGCCGATTCATTGCATATCGGACATTTAGTAAGCGTAATGATGCTTAAACACTTACAGGAAGCAGGGCACAGGCCTATTGTATTGGTAGGCGGTGCAACAGGAATGATAGGCGATCCTTCCGGAAAATCTCTTGAAAGAAATCTGCTTGATGAAAAATCTATTAATCATAATATGGATTGCATCAGGAAGCAACTTAGAAAGTTTCTGGATTTCGATTCTTCAAAAGAGAATAATGCTATTATGGTGAATAATTACGATTGGATGAAAAATTATTCATTTCTCGAATTTATCCGTGATATTGGAAAGCATATTACCGTTAATTACATGATGTCTAAAGATTCCGTAAAAAAACGCATCATTGGTGAAACCCGTGATGGAATGTCGTTTACAGAATTTTCTTATCAGTTAGTTCAAGCAACAGATTTTCTTGAATTATATAAAACTTATAATTGTAAACTTCAAATGGGAGGTAGCGATCAATGGGGAAATATTACCACAGGCACTGACCTCATCAGAAGAGTTCTAGGTAAAGAAGCATTCGGATTAACCTGCCCTCTTATTACCAAATCCGACGGCGGTAAGTTCGGAAAAACCGAAACAGGTAACATTTGGCTTGATCCTGAAAAAACTTCCCCATACAAATTTTATCAATTCTGGCTTAATTGCTCTGATGATGACTCCGAAAAATATATAAAGATTTTCACTTTATTTTCACATGAACATATTAATGAAATAATTGAAAAACATAAAGAAACTCCCCATTTGAGATTATTGCAAAAAGAATTGGCAAAAGATTTAACTATCCGCGTACACTCCGAAGAAGATTATAACTCTGCTATTGAAGCATCGAATATACTTTTCGGAAACAGTACAACCGAAAATTTAAAAAGCATTCCTGTTGATATGCTTTTATCTGTTTTCGAAGGAGTTCCGCAAGCAACAGTTAGTCGTGATGCAATCAACGAAGGTATCAGCATAGTTGATTTTCTTTCCGACACTACCGGATTCTTTCCGTCAAAAGGAGAAGTCAGACGCTCATTAAAGGAAAATGCAATATCAATCAACAAAAACAAAGTTGATGAATCATATATTATTGATTCAAAAGATATAATCGGGAATAAACTAATATTAACACAAAAAGGTAAAAAGACTTATTACCTCGTATTAATCAATTAGATATTTCTCTTACTTTACAATAAATAAAAGGTTGTTCAGGTTTTTGTACAGCCTTTTTTATTTTTATGTAAATTACAAACTTATTATACAATTCAATAGAAGTAGTATAAATAACAATATTTTTTCATAATTAATAAGGTTTAAATTCTGCTTACTCTTTTTTAAGGATTTTCGGCTTACTCCTTTTTGGGTACTAATAATCTATTATTAAATTGCATAAAAGTCCTTAACAATACCATTTGTTAACGTTTTTTTAAGATATTTTTACAAACATTTAATCGCAAAGTCCTGTATTTTATATATCTTTGCAAGCTAAAGAAAAATTTATATGAAGTTTAGAAGTGTTTTTTTATTAATATTAGTATCGGTAATTTTTAGTAGTTGCAACAAACAAAAAGTTTATTTTTCACAAACACATACGTTCAATCATGGTATCTGGCCACGTTTCGAACATGTTATCTTCGATGTACCTATACCTCCTTCAAAAAATCTTGACATGGTGCTTGAAATTACTCATGATCAAAGCATTAATTTTAATATTCTTCCTTTACATGTAATTATGACAAATGAGGATGGAGAAGAACGTATTAGAGAGTTTCAAATAAGATTAAAAGATGCGCACGAATTTCGCGGAGAAATACAGGATGACGGAATGATTGTGTATAAACATGTAATAAGATCAAACTTTTCAACTCCGGCTCAAACAACTTATAATGTTGATATTGAGTGTTTTTATCCCAAATACGAAATTCCTTGTATTTATGCTTTAACTTTAAAATTAGTAAAAGCATCAAACGCAGACAAAAAAGATAATATGTAATATCCCTAAATCACTATTTTATGGATATTAATGCCGTTATACGAAAATATTTTCCTTACGGATCGGAGTCATATAATATTTATTATGCACATGTTACTGCCGTTGCGGATACTGTTGCAAAAATCTGCGAGCACAATAAACATCTCAAAATAAATAAACTATTCGCAATCAATGCTTCTCTTTTACATGACATTGGGATATGCATGGTTAATGCTCCACAAATTCATTGTACGGGTTTCGCTCCGTATATTCAGCATGGAATTATGGGTAGAATAATTCTCGAAGATGAAAATATTAATGAGTATTCATCTGTTTGCGAAAGACATATCGGAACAGGATTATATAAAGAAGATATTATCAATGGAAAATTACCTTTACCTATTAAGGATATGTATCCTGTAAGTTTAGAAGAAAAAGTTGTTGCTTATGCTGATAAATTTTTCTCAAAATCAAAACACAATCTTTCAAAACCGAAGGAAATAAATCTGATTCGAGAGGAAATTGCTAAACACGGAAAGAAACATATTGATACTTTCGACAATTGGTGTAATTTGTTTGGTTACGAATATTTATATTAACTTATAATGAGGCGGAAAAAAATAGGAATACTCGGTTCCACAGGCTCAATTGGGACACAAACTTTAGAGATAATAAAAAATTATACTGAATTATTTTCTGTTGAAGCCTTGTCGGCAGGAAATAATGCCGAATTGTTGATAAAACAAGCTTTGGAATTTAATCCGAATGCCGTAGTAATAGCCGATAAGAATAAATACAGATATGTTGCCGATATACTTCAACCAAAGGGAATAAAAGTATATACAGGGGAAGAATCCGTTAACAAATTCTGTGATGTCGCAGAAATGGATTTAATTGTTCATGGTATTACCGGATTTGCAGGATTTTCACCGACATATTATGCAATTCTCGCAGGCAAGGATATTGCTCTTGCAAATAAGGAAAGTCTCGTTGTCGGTAATGAAATGATTATGAAACTTGCACAAAAACATAAGGTTGCAATACTTCCTGTAGATTCCGAACATTCTGCTATTTTTCAATGTATTCAAGGAGAATCGCTTAATATGATCGAACGAATTATTCTTACCGCCTCCGGCGGACCGTTCAGAAATTCCTCTCATATAGATTTAAAAAATGTTACTCCCGAAATGGCTCTAAAACACCCTACTTGGAATATGGGCGCAAAAATTACTATTGATTCGGCAAGTCTTATGAATAAAGGATTCGAAATTATTGAAGCCAAACTTCTCTTTGATATTGATGTAAGTAAAATTGATGTTGTAGTTCATCCCCAGTCAATAATTCATTCTATGGTTGAGTTTGAAGACGGCTCTATTAAGGCGCAAATGGGTTATCCATCAATGAGAATACCTATTCAATATGCCATTACTTATCCCTACCGCATTAAATCCGACAGCATCTCATTTAATTTCAACAATTTAACAGGTCTGACTTTTGAACAAGTCGATAATAATAAATTCCCGTGCATAAACTTAGCAAGAGAAGCTTGTAATATAGGTGGAAGCATGACTGCGGTATTAAATGCTGCCAATGAAGTTGCTGTTTACGCTTTCTTGGATAATAAAATTAAATTTACCGATATTCCCAAAATTATTGAGAAGGCAATGGAAAGTCATACTGTAATTTCCGATCCATCTTATGACGATTTAATTGCAATTAATGAAGAAATAAAATCAAAATTCAGTAATACGGATTTTATCGATTCATAGGTACCTACTTAGCTTTCAAGGAAATCATCCTTTGCATAACTGCAATTAAAAACTCTCAACTTTTTATTATCTTTGCAATTAAAATTGAATCCGTCAGATTAATGAATATTGCTATCTTCGCTTCGGGTAACGGCTCTAATGCTGAATGTATTGCCAAACATTTTTCACAAAATGATAATGTCAATATTAAATTGATATTAACTAATAAACCGGATGCATACGTTATCAAAAGAGCTGAGAATCTAAATATTCCGTGCGTTGTATTTTCAAATGCAGAATTAAAAGATAAAGACGGAATTCTAAAAATACTTAAAAAAAATAATATTGATTTAATTATTCTCGCAGGCTTTTTACTTCTCATACCTGATTTCATTATTGATAATTATCCGGATAAAATCATTAATATTCACCCCGCACTTCTACCCAAATTCGGAGGAAAAGGTATGTATGGAATGAATGTGCATAAAGCTGTTATTGATGCGAAAGAGAAAGAGAGCGGTATTACAATTCATTATTTAAATGATAGTTATGACGAAGGGAAGATTATTTCTAAAATAAATTGCAAAATTTCGGATGATGACACCCCGGAATCGCTCGCTGAAAAAATACACGCGCTTGAATATAAATATTATCCGATTGTAATTGACGATTTGATAAAAAAAATGAATTTATAAAATCCATAAATAAATACACTTTAAATTTTAATATTGAATTACTATGGAATATAACCATATTGAGATTGAAAAGAAATGGCAGAAATTCTGGGCCGAAAATAAAATTTTTAAATCCGAAATAGATGATGCTAAGGAAAAGTATTATGTACTTGACATGTTCCCCTACCCGTCCGGTTCCGGATTACATGTAGGACATCCATTAGGATATATTGCATCCGATATATATGCAAGATACAAACGCCATAAAGGGTTTAATGTTTTACACCCAATGGGTTATGATGCTTTCGGATTACCGGCGGAACAATATGCTATTCAAACCGGAACTCATCCTGCAATTAATACTGAAAAAAATATTAATCGATACAGGGAACAATTAGATAAAATCGGTTTTTCATACGATTGGGATAGAGAAATCAGAACTTCCGACCCGAAATATTATAAATGGACTCAATGGACTTTTATTCAATTGTTTAATTCATATTATTGCAATCAGGCTAACCAAGCACGGCCAATAGATGAATTGATTGAGGTTTTTTCTATACAAGGTACGAAGGGTTTGGAGTTAGCATGTACTGAACAAATATCTTTTACTGCTGAAGAATGGAATGCCAAAACCGAAGCGGAAAAGCAAAAAATATTGATGAATTATCGTCTCGCCTACTTGGCTGAAACTTGGGTTAATTGGTGCCCCGGACTTTGTACTGTTTTGGCGAATGATGAAGTAATAAACGGACTTTCGGAAAGAGGCGGTTTTCCTGTTGAAAGGAAGAAAATGCAACAATGGATTTTGAGAATCACAGCTTACGCTCAACGTTTATTGGATGGTCTTGAAACCATAGACTGGTCGGAATCACTTAAGGAAATGCAAAGAAACTGGATCGGTCGCTCGGAAGGTGCTACTGTATTCTTTGATATTGACGATCATCCTGAATTAAAACTTGAAATTTTTACTACTCGTCCTGATACTTTGTGGGGTTCTACTTTTATGGTACTCGCTCCCGAACATGATCATGTAAACATAATCACAAGCCCGGATTGCAAAAAACAAGTTGATGAGTATGTTAATTACGCAAAAAATCGTAGCGAGCGCGAACGTATGAGCGAGGTTAAAACAGTCAGTGGTGTGTTTACAGGCGCATACGGAATCAATCCTATTACTAATGAAAAAATCCCGATTTGGATTGCCGACTATGTTCTTTCGGGTTACGGAACTGGAGCCATAATGGCTGTTCCGGCTCACGACAGCAGAGACTTTGCTTTCGCACGTCATTTTAATCTTCCTATTCTACAAGTCGTTTGCGCAATAGGCGACCAACATTCTGATCCTAAAACATGGAAAGAATCATACGATTCAAAAGACGGGGTAATGATTAACTCAGGATTTATCACCGGATTGCATGTTAAGGAAGCTATCACTAACGTTATTAAAAAACTTGAAGAAATAAATGTCGGAAAAGGCAAAATCAACTATCGCCTTCGCGATGCAATATTCAGCCGCCAAAGATACTGGGGAGAACCATTTCCGATTTTTTATAAAAATGGAATACCTTACCCAATGGACAATAAAGACTTGCCTCTGGAATTGCCGGAAATTGATAAATTTTTACCAACCGAAACAGGCGAACCGCCGTTGGCAAGAGCTGCAAATTGGACATATAAAGGTTACCCTCTGGAAGTTAACACAATGCCTGGTTTTGCCGGTTCCAGTGCATACTATCTGAGATATATGGATCCGCATAACGATAATGCATTGGTTTCTGATAAAGCTGTTAATTATTGGAAAAATGTAGATTTGTACTTGGGTGGCGATGAACATGCTTCCGGTCACTTGATTTACTCACGTGTATGGAATAAATTTCTATTCGATATCGGTATAGCTAAAACCGACGAACCGTTTCAGAAGCTTATTAACCAAGGTAAGATACAAGGTAGATCTAATTTTGTTTACAGGATTAACGGAACAAATACTTATGTTTCTCTTAATCTCAAAGATAAATATGAAACATCTGCCTTACATGTTGATATTAACATCGTTAAAAACGACGAATTGGATATTGAAGCATTTAAATCTATTAATCCTGAAAATGCAACTGCCGAATTTATTTTGGAAAACGGAAAATATATCAGTGGCTGGGAAATAGAAAAAATGTCAAAATCGAAGTTCAATGTGCAAAATCCTGATGATTTAGTAGATAAATATGGTGCCGATACATTGCGTTTATATGAAATGTTTCTGGGTCCGCTGGAATCTCACAAACCTTGGGATACAAATGGAATTGAAGGAGTTGCCCGCTTTTTGAAAAAATTATGGAGATTATTTCACGACAGGAATAACAATTTTATTCTATCAGACGAAGAACCGACAGCGGAGGAAATGAAAATTCTTCATAAAACTATATCTAAAGTAGAAGAAGACATCAAGAAATTCTCTTTCAATACAGCAGTTGCAAGCTTCATGATTGCCGTAAATGAACTTTCGGATTTAAAATGTAATAAAAGAGGAGTCTTAGATCAACTTATTGTATTAGTCTCTCCATATGCGCCGCATATTGCAGAGGAATTATGGTCGCTTTCGGGACATAATAATACCGTTGAATATGAACATTATCCCATCTTTAATTCTAAATTTATTGAAGAGGATGATTTTGAATATCCGGTTTCATTTAATGGAAAACTCAGATTTAAAATCAGACTACCATTAACAATTAATCAGGATGAAGTTGAAAAAATAGTTTTATCCGCACCTGAAGCAAAAAAATGGATTGATGGTAAAACTGTTAAGAAATTTATCTTCGTTCCAAAGAAAATTATTAATATTGCAGTAGTTTAAACATATTCTTTTTATAATTTTCTACTCCAGGCTGGTCAAACGGATTAACATTCAACATATATCCGCCAATTCCGCAGGCAAACTCAAATAAATAAATCAATTGTCCCAGATAATATTCACTAATATTTGGGACATTTATTATTATATTAGGCACGCCACCTTCAACATGTGCCTGAACAGTTGCTTTTTCTGCTGTTTTATTGATTTGATGTAATGTTTTTCCCGCAAGATAATTTAATCCATCGAAATCGTTTTCAATTTTAGGAATCGAAACATCATTACTGATATTCTCAACATGAAGAATAGTTTCGAATAATATTTTAGAACCTGACTGAATAAACTGTCCCAGGGAATGTAAATCAGTTGTGAAAGAAACACTTGCAGGAAACAAACCTTTTCCATTTTTGCCTTCACTTTCACCGAAAAGTTGTTTCCACCATTCGCCGAAAGAATTCAATTGACTAAGATAAGTTACAAAAATTTCAACATCAAAACCTAATGCGTATAAACAATATCTTGCCATTGCGTATTGTAAAGCCGGATTTTTTGATATATCCTTTTCATTTCTGCAAATTTTTGACATATCATTTGCACCTTTCACAAGTTCCTCAATATTAATTCCTGCAAAAGCTAAAGGAACTAAACCCACAGGCGTTAAAACAGAAAACCTGCCGCCTATATCATCGGGAATTACATAAGATTTATAATTATTTTCTAATGTTGTTTTGTGTAAAGTGCCTTTCTTTTCATCTGTAATAGTGATAATTCGTTCAAAAACTTTAGTACCATATTTATTTTCGGCATGCTGCTTTATTATTCTAAAAGCAATTGCAGGTTCCAAAGTTGTACCGGATTTTGATATTACAATTAATGCATAATCTTCATTATCCAAATTAATCAACAAATTATGTAGATTCTGTCCGTTAATATCATTGCCTGCAAAATGTATCTTAATATCCGGTTTTAATTGTGGTTTCAGAGCATCAATAATTGCTTTGGCACCGAGATAAGAACCGCCAATACCTACTACAACAAGAGAATCAATTTTTTTCTTAACTTGTGATATTTGTTCCATTATGTCATTAATAACAGAAGATTCGATAGTTAATTCGGGAGAGTTAATCCAACCTGTAAATTCCTTTCCTTCACCGGTTTTATTGATTAGAGTATCAAAAGCCGAATAAAGTTCATCGATAATAACATCATATAATTCTAAAGGGATAAATTCTTTGAAATATTCGTTGTTAATGCTAATTGTATTCATGATAAATTTTTGGGGCAAATATAAAAAAAAAAGTTGAGGCAATCGCCTCAACTTTTAATGGGTTGGTCGTTATCTAAAAGGGGGGGTAAATATATACACACATTATTTTAGGAACTAAAAGGAAGGGACGAATCAACGACCAACCACATTGTAAATACAAAAAAAAGAACTACACAAAGGTATAAACTTTTTTTATTCTTGAATACATTTCTTTAAAAAATTTTTGTTAATAAATGTTAACAACAATTCAACCAACTATAAATCAAAATGTTGTCAAATATATTTTTTATAGAAATATAAAGAAAACATTAAGATTCATTAATATTTCTTAATAAAACTTTTCTTTCGGCGGTTTTTTAGGAATTTCATCAAATCTTAATTTAAAACCGCTCAATCTTTCTTTTTCTTTTGAAGATTTATCTTCCGGAATTAATTCAGACTTCGGATCGGTTAAATTAATCAATCGTGAAATATCATTATCAGTAAAAAATATTTTCGCATCCGAGGATATTATAAAATAAGGCCCTATCAAAGTTCCGTCATCTTCCCTGAGAAAAAAAATAATTTCCGTATTTCCGTTGACATCAACATACGAAAGTTGATTATCATCAAAAAACAAATCTACAACTTTTCCTTTAATCTGATTATATTCACCAATACTATCTTTAGAAATAATAAATCCGTTTGGTAAGGCAGTAATTTTTTCAAGCACTTCATCTTTAATAAAAAATACAATTGTATCACCGGTAATTTGATTGTTATCAGCCCACAAAGCCGGATTTTTAAATAATCTCGCAAGAGAATCAGCATTATAATAAACTAATGAATCTCCTAAGGCTTGATAATCTACATTATAAATCTTTGTATTATGATACGCATAAAGTTTATCAATATCTTCGGTTTGAGTAATAAATTCAACATATAAAGTATCTGCAAGAAGAAATACAGTATCGGTTTCATTAACAAATCTGGCTACAGCATTATCGGAAATAAAAGCATATTCTTTAATTTTATTATACTCAAGATATTCCGACCAAGTTTTGACATTATTTATCGTATCAATAACAATTACATCCTTATATGCTTCGGCGTATTCAATACCTTCATCGTAATATGCGCTATCTGAGAAAACTATATATTCATTATAATGTATTTCCACATTAGTTTTGAGATAAGATTTATTTGCTTTGGAATCATATATTCCTTTCTCACAATACAGGGTATTATTCTCTTTGAAAATAGTCGTTTTGTCAAATGTTCTTGAAATTTCCGTATAACAATTATAAAAAACCGTATCAGAAATTAAAGTATAATCAGGATTGGTAATCACAACATCAGTAAAAAAATCAAAATCTTTATTATCCAAATAATAATAACCAACCTTACTTACAAGATATTTATCACTATTATTAATTGTTGCTCCTGTAGTATAATAGGCATACTTTTTTGCACGATCATAGAACAAAATATCTGTACGCAAAGTTGTTGTAGGATCCGTTAACAAAACATCTTCATGAATTTCAGCAAGTCGGGTGTTTCCGTTGTAAATAAGATATTTCCCATAAAGATTAATTGTGTCGCTATCAATAATATGCACTTTACCAAAAGCCTCCAAATCATTTCTATCTTTGTTCATATAAGCACTATCACAGTACAAAAAAGCAGAATCGTGCTTGAGAATAACATTACCTATCAACAATTGATAGTTTCCCGAACGATGATTTCTAGCAATATCCGCCTTAATCAATTGAATTACCGTAGGCTTTTCTCCTCCCTCAACAGTTTGGGGATAACAATAAAATGAAAAAAAACTAAAAAAAGTAAATAGAACCAGCGACCTAATTAATATTTTTAGAGTGTTAAACATGATACTGAATATTTAAACCAATATGTTTCCTGTCATAATTTTCGGAATATCCAAACCCATTATTTTAAGTATTGTAGGAGCAATGTCAGACAATCTGCCGTCTTTCACATATTTGTATTTATCGCTGACAAGAATTATCGGAACTAAATTAAGTGAATGCGCTGTATTCGGACTTCCATCATCATTTAAGGCATAATCTGCGTTACCATGATCCGCGATAATTATTACAGTATAATTATGTTTTAATGAAGCATCGACAATTTCGCCGACACATTCGTCAACAACGGAAATAGCTTTCTGAATTGCCTTATAAACTCCGGTATGACCCACCATATCTCCATTTGCAAAATTCAAACAAATAAAATCCGCAGATTCATTATTTATTTCTTTAACCAAAGCATCTTTTACGAGATAAGCGCTCATTTCAGGTTTAAGATCATATGTTGCGACTTTAGGCGAAGGTATTAAAATACGCTTTTCACCCGGAAATTCAGCCTCAACACCACCATTGAAAAAGAACGTAACATGAGCATATTTTTCGGTTTCCGCAATTCTTATTTGCCTCAGCGAATTTTCAGCAATAATTTCTCCCAAAGTTTGAGTTACATGCTCATTATCGAAAATTATATGCATATCTTTAAATGTATCATCATATCTTGTCATTGTGAGATAATACAATTTCAAAGGTTTCATATCATATTCCGGAAATGCTTCTTGTGTGAGAACACGTGTATATTGACGAGCGCGATCATTTCTAAAATTAAAACTGATTACTACATCATTATCTTTAATTTGTGCTACAGGGTTATCATTTTCATCAAGAATAACTGTCGGAATGATAAACTCATCCGTAATATCCTGATTATAAGATTTTGTAATTGCTTCTTTAGGGGAATGTGCGGTATTTCCCATCCCATTAACCATTACATCATATCCTCTTTTAATTCTTTCCCAACGTTTATCCCTATCCATTGTGTAATATCTGCCTGCAACTGTTGCAATTTTCCCCCGACTTACTTTCAGATGATTTTCAAGATTTTCTATAAATCCTAACCCACTATGCGGATCAGTATCTCTTCCATCGGTAATGGCATGGATAAAAACATTTTCAATGCCGAAATCTTTAGTAATATCGCAAAGCTTATATAAATGTTTGTCGGAAGAATGAACACAACCGTCGGAAACAAGTCCTATGAAGTGTACGGAAACATTATTCTTTTTCGCATAATTCATTGCATCAACAATAACCGGATTTTTGGAAATCGAATTATCTTCGCATGCTTTATTTATTTTTACAAGGTCTTGATAAATAATTCTTCCGGCACCAATGTTTAAATGTCCGACTTCAGAATTCCCCATCTGCCCATGCGGCAAACCAACATCTTCACCGCTTGCTTTAAGAGTAGCATGAGGATATTTTGCCGTAATTCTATCCATATTCGGTGTAGGAGTATTGCTTATTACATCGGCTTTAGAACCGTCGCCTAAACCCCAACCGTCCAATATCATCAAAAGAACTTTATCCATAATAATCACTTAATAATAAAACGTGTAATATCATTCCACATCGCAAGAGCGAAGAGCGCGAAAATCAAGAGCATACCTATAATCTGAGCAATTTCCAAGAACCTATCACTAGGTTTTCTACCTGTTATCATTTCGTAAAGAGTAAATATAACATGTCCTCCATCTAAGGCAGGAATCGGCAATAAGTTCATTATTGCAAGAATAATAGAGATGAAAGCCGTTAATTGCCAGAAAGCTTGCCAATCCCAAGTTCCTGGGAAAATACTTCCAATAGTAATGAAACTCCCAACCGATTCATAAGCTTTTACATCGGGAGAAAACAATAATTTCAGTTGTTTCAAATAGCTGCTTATACCAGTGAAAGCTTTAGCACAACCGGCAGGGATTGCCTGAAAGAAAGAATACTCTTTTTCTGCAAAATCGAAAACTCCTGCAGAGGTTATATATACACCCAATAAAGCATTTTCAGGTAAAAACATATTAATATCAATTGTGTCATTACTCCTAACAACATTCAAGGTAATATCTTGGTTTTTATGTTTTTGCAATTCCGGTCGGTATTCATCAAAGAAATCGAAATATTGATCATTAATTCCGATAATTCTATCGTTAGTTTCTAATCCTGCTTCTTTTGCCGGAGAATCTTCAGCGAAAGCGCCAACAATAAAAGGTACTCTGGGACTCATGAAGAATTCTTTAGCACTTACAAGTTTACCTATAGTTTCCTGAGGCAGAGCAATATCGACTTTTTCACCATCTCTTAAAACTTGTATAGTCGACGCTTGTTCAAGAAGAATTACTTCCGGAATTTTGTAAAATGATTCGACTTCTTCATTATCAATACTTAAAATACGGTCACCATTTCTCAAGCCCATTTCATAACCGAGAGAATCAACAGTAATTCCGTACTTAACATTCTCGGTAGGTAAATACATCTCTCCATAAGTAAATAATAATCCGATATAAATTACCATTGCTGCAATAACATTCATAATAACGCCAGCAAGCATAATTATCAAACGTTGCCATGCGGGTTTTGAACGAAATTCATGTTTTTGCGGATCCTGTTTTAATTGTTCCGTATCCATTGATTCATCTATCATTCCGGCAATCTTAACATATCCGCCCAATGGCACCCAGCCTATTCCCCATTCAGTAGTTTCGGGATATTTCCCCCAATTATCATCACTCAACTCTTTTATAGGAGTTGGTTCATATATCACTCTTCCTTTGGAATCCGTTAATATATTTCCATCCTCATCATGTTTAGGCCTTTCATTTATTACATTCTTTGAGAAGAATTTAAATTGCCATTTGCCTTTTATCTTTTTTGCTCTTAATATTGAGAATTTCGGATTAAAAAATAAATAAAATTTTTCTACCCTTACTTTAAAAATTTTTGCCGCAATAAAATGTCCGAATTCATGAACAATAACAAGAATCGACAGACACAATAAAAGTTGTACGATTTTTATAAATACTACCATATAATTAATTTTTCTGAGGTAATTTTTTGAAATTTAACGTTATTTTTTTGTCTAAATTTTTATATTATATTTTAATATAAAAATAAGGGTACAAAAGTAATAAAGAAAATTGGTTTGATAGTGTATTAAAAAATTAAAAATGTATAAAATAATGGAACTAACGGGTATATTATTTATCTAAATCGATATATTTAATTAATAAAGTATCAACAATTCCGGTTCTGCTTGAAAAATCTTCAATTGATGTAAAATACATCTTTGCTCTATTATTTACAATTATTTTTGTCATATCATAATCAATATACGGATGACGCAAAATATCTTTAAATTCTAATTTGTTAATTGCCAATTTATTAATACGAGATGTGTCAATTGTAATATTATTTTTTAATTTATCATACATTTCTTCGGTAAAATATTTTATCTCAAGCAATTGTCTTTTACAATAAAAACCGCCTAACCTATCCCGATAATAAATAATTCTTCCGGCAAAAACCTGGCCGATTCCGGCAAGCGGTAATAAACCCGCAGAATCAACGGAATTTAATTCGACTAATAATGGAATTTCTTTCACCGGAACCTGTTTTACTTTTTCTTGTTTTGGATGTTCATTTGATGGCATAATATTTTGTAATTCTTTAGTTCGAGGCAAAACCTGTTCTTTAATTTCTTGTTCCGGTAACGGCAATTCCACAATCATCTTTTCATATTTCAGAAATTCCTTTTTTGATTGATAATTTGAATAAAGCATACGAAATACCGACAGTAAAATAATTATTATCGATAGCATCACAATATTTCGTCTATCGGTTTTTGAAAAAAATAAATACTCTTTCATATTATTTTCTTAATATTTTTGTTCCTATTTTACATTTTAGACATTGTTTTTTATCGCAATAATTTATTTTCAGATACAATAAGGCTTGAGAATGCAATGCGTTTTTAGATGAAAATCCTAATTTTTCCATATTACGTATAATCACGTTATTTTCCGAAGATATTTTTTCAATCAGATTGAGTGCTTCATCAGTAAAAGCATCTACTTTTCTATATTTTCCATAAAAAAACAAAAATGGAATTACTGTATTGATTAAAATTAAATCTACAGAAGAATTACCCATACTTCTATTATGTTCGGTTGTTAATTTATCAAATCGTACATGACTATTCCAATATTCATTGA